>JANOQU010000467.1:0-14753 GCA_031422355.1 Actinomycetes bacterium | reverse complement strand
GGGTCGTCGTCCGGGCGAGCGGTAGTTCCGCCAACAGTCGATTGAGATCGGAGTCCTCGACAACGGAACCAGCCAACGGATCCAGTTCACGGCCCCACGTCATGCGGCGCTGGTGGACGGCGCGATTGATCAGTGCGTCGGCAAAGATCTCCCACGTATGAAGGCCGCTCATCGTCCGGCGACGGTACCACGACCCGTTCGTACTCCCGGGGTGGCCGTGACAAGAGTTCGCATGGGGTGTGTCGGCTATATTGAGGCAACTGTCCGACCTTGGAGGTCGATGTGCCCGTGACCAGCAAATCGTCGTCGCCTGCCTCGCAGGCCGAGACAGCCGCGTCGAGTCGAAAGTCCGAGGCCGTTTCGCCGGCGAAGGTCCGCGGTCGCAGCGATCGACGCGATGTCAATCTCGTCCAGCGCACTGCCGGGAATCGTGCCGCCGCCAGGCTGATGTCGATCGGTCAGGCCAAGCTGCAGGTCGGCGCAGCGGACGATCAGTTCGAGCGCGAGGCCGACGATGTCGCCCAGCGGGTCGTCGAGGCGCTCGGCGCCCGCAAGTCGGGACCCGATTCAGAGTCCGGCCAAGCCGGCGGCGAAGGCGAAGCGCAGGGCCCCGCAGTCGTCCAACGGGTGATGCGGGTTCAGCGCAAATCCTCCGAGGGCGGCGGCGATGACGGCGGCGACTCGATCGGGGCTGACGGCGGCGAAGTTGACGCAGGCGTCGAGGGCCAGATTGCAGCGGCACGGTCCGGCGGCTCCGCGATGCCAGAGGGCGTCAAGGCACCCATGGAATCTGCATTCGGAAGTTCGTTCAGCGATGTCAAGGTCCACACTGGCGCGGCTTCTGATTCGTTGAACGACGCGGTGTCGGCCAAGGCGTTCACGGTCGGCAGCGACATTTTCTTCAAAGGCGGGATGCCCGATACGAGTGGTTCGGCGGGCCAACAGTTGCTCGCCCACGAGTTGACCCACGTGGTGCAGCAGCGCGGCGGTCAAGCCGGCGGGGCGCAGCGAGTGCAGCGGTTGTTCGGGAAAAAGAAGAAGAAGGGTCCTGTGATTGGCGGCCCGACCGACGTCACGAAGAATACGGGCGCAGAACTGGTCAAGATGGTCCAGTCCGCCGATGCGCCGACGCGAGCGTTCATGGCCAAGAACCCCGGATTCATGGCCAAGGTCGAAGCCCTCGACCCGGACCAGAAGGCGATCGTGATGGGGCTGCTGCAAGCGGCGGTCGCGACTGCCGACCCGGTCGCCACGTCAGCGAAATCTGGCGAGGATGCCTCCGGCGATGAGTCCTCCGACGAGTCCGAGACCGAAGACGAAGCCGACACCGGGCCGTCGGCCGAGGAGATCGCAGCCGAGGAGGAAGCGGCTGCAAAGGTTGCGGCCGACAAGTCGGCCAAGGACAAAGCCGATGCCGAGGCAGCAGAAGCCGCCCGCGCCGAGGAGGCTGCGCTCGCCAAGGCCGCCGAGGAAGCCAAGGCCGAGAAAGAAGCTGCTGACAAGGCCAAGGCCGACGAGGAAGCCAGGGTCAAGGCTGAGGAGGAAGCGCGCGTCAAGGCCGAGGAAGAGGCCAAGGCCAAGGCTGAATCGGAAGCGGCGGCGAAGGCTCAGGCCGAAGCCGAGGAGCAGGCGCGGGTTGTTGAAGCGGCACGGTTGCAGGCCGTGGCCGAGGCGAAAGCCAAAGCAGAGGCGGAGGCGCTTGCCAAGGCCGAAGCCGACAAAAAGGCCAAGGAGGAAGCAGACGCCGAAGCATTGCGGATTGCGACCAACGACAAGAAGTACAAGACGACGGCCGAGATCAACGACTTCAACATGCAAGAGCTCTTGGACTACGTGTTCGAGACGCCGACCTGGGACCAGCGCAGCACGATCGTCGATCTCGACAAAGTTGCGTTCAGGGCGATCATCGCATTCGCCGACGAGCCCGGCGTCGCGGCAACGCTCGATACGGCGAAGGTTTCAGAATTGCGGGCTCTCCCGGGGCCGCTGGCTGAAGTGTTTGCAGACCTTCGCCCGTATGTGGACGGCGTGTCGGCCGCAGAACCAATTGCACTCTCGCCTCAGTCAGCGCTGGCGCATGCGGTTCTGGTGGGCTCGGTCATGAGGAAGCTGCTGGGCGGCTTCGACGACTGGGTCCTGAGGACCGCGTTGAAAGAGGACAATGTCTTCGACCTCGGCAACAACCCCGGCTACGTAGAAGAGCTGATCAAGTACGCCAAGACGTCGGTTCCGACACCCATCTTCCAGGCCGATCAGGGCGGTGACTTCCGCTCGTGGATCTTTTCGTGGAAAGCCGGAATCGATCTGGGCGCGTACGCGAAGGGAGAGTTGGCCGGCAGGATTCGCAACTTCCACCGCTTCGAGGGCGCAGCACTGGATCAGCTCGAGGCCAACTATCGCGACAAGAACACGGCCAACAAGCCGCTCACGCTGATTCTGCATACAGCGATGGACCACAATGCTGCGTTCCACCGTGACAAGGAACTGACCAAACTGATCCTGGATCCTCGCAGCTTCACACTGCTGATCGAGGGTGGCGAGAGCCTGGCCGAGTATCAGAGCAAGATCACCCCGATCGCGACGAAGTACGGGGTCAACGGAAAGCTCGACCAGGTGATGTTCGCCGGCCACGGAAACACCAGGCTGATCGAGATGGCCGGCACCGTTGCCGAGAGCTCTGAGGGCACCGTCAAAGAGGTGGGCAAGGCGATCGACATCGACGGCGGCAAGGCAGAGGCCGATGCGCTGTTCGACGAGGTGCTGAAGAACATGGCGAAGGAAAGCGAGGCAGCAGCGCAGGCCCTGATCACGCCGACGGCAACGACCTACCGGCGGATCCTGTTCAACGCCTGCTTGACCAACTCCAACGTCGTCGACAAAGTGCTTGCCGACGACAACGCCGCTGCCCAGCAAGAGATCCGCGATTACATCAAGGACAACGCCAGCCTTGCGACGTACCTCGGCAACAAGGCCAAGGCCGAGGGCTACGACGTTCAGTCCAAGGGCGCCAACGCATCGATTACCGTCGTCGAACTGATGGATTCAACAGGTGGTCTGGACATCAAGACCAGCCAGGATCCGGCCGTGACGGCGAGCAAGTTGGAGTACACCAAGCTCGGCACCGAGCCGCTCGGCACGATCAGGGCAGCGCTCGAATCCTGGGGCAACGATCCGGTCGAGACGATCAAGGCCATGGAGGCCAGAATTGCGGCCGCCAAGAACGAGTGGTCCGATGTGATCATCGTGACGATTTACAAGGAAATCGTCGGCATGGGTGCTGCCCCCGGGGTTGGCAAGGTGTTGCAGAGTTGGGCGGATCTCGCCGGAACGATGTCGGAGATGAGTTCCGACAACCATTGCAAGCTGTCTGAGCTGTACCACTACTACAACGAGGGCATGCAAACCCAGATCAAGACCCTACTCACGGCGTTGAACAAGACGCCGAACTGGACTGCTGGCTCGGCTGTCGAACTCGTGATGGTCCAAGCATGGGCGGCGTGTACGCCAAACTCGGCCACGATGCACAAGTTCTTCACGGACCTGCTCGGTAAGCACTGGGACGCCAGAAAGGCCAACGTCGGGTCCGACAAGTACGTCGACTTCACCGGCTTGCAGGCGTGGGGCATGCTCGACCCGATGCTCAAGGGACCGACCACCAAGGGTAAGACGGTCTTGGCGATCATGGCGATGATCGACGCTGGTGCACCAGCGAGTGCGAAGAAATATCTCAAGGACCCGACCCGACGTCACCCCGGAGCCGCCGAACTGCCCGAACTGCCCGAGGTGCCCGAAGTGCCAGCGGTCGCCGCGCAGCCAGCACCGCGAGCGAAAGTGGCAGCCGTGCCCAAGGTCGCCGGCCGACCCAAGGTGGCCAAGATCGACGGTAAGCGGCCCGAAGCAGCCGAGATCAAGGAGATGCCGGCGCTGCCTGAACTTGCCGAGGTCAAGGTCGCCGTCGTCGAGGGTCCGGCAACCGAGACGGGCGAAGCGCCGGTACTGATGGCCCCGGGCCGAGACGGTCGGCCAAAGCGTGCGCTGGTTCCCAAGGTTGCAGCGGTCAAGCCGTTCTTCCTGCCTGCGGCCGATTACGCCGTGGCGTCAGGTATGCGCAAGTCCGAGAACGAGATGATGGACTTGCTGGTCTGATCGATGACAACCGATGGAACGATCGAAATTGAGCTTGTCGCCGAATTGACTGATGCCGGAGGAGCCGCACTCGCCGTTGGTCCGGACGGAAACATATCGATCGCAGCGAGCACTGGTTCGGCAACCTTGTGGGACGGTGAAGACCTTGCCCACACCGTGTCGCTGTCGGGCTATCACGGTGGTCCAATCGTGTTCGCCGATGCCGGGCGGAGGGCGCGGATCGGTCGATACGTCGTCGAGGTCGGTAGCGGTGACGTCACGTCCACGGCTGTCGATGTCGACCTCCTCACGTCAGGTCTCGAGTTCGCCCAGCGGGCACCGACGCGCAACTACATCGCGGGTACCTCGGCAACGAATGCCGACGGCACGCGAATGGCGGCGTCGTACCTCTTTGCTCCGTCACGCGGTATCGGTGACGACGTCAAGAACCCCGGTCCGAACGGTCAATTGGTCCTCGCCGACCCAAGCAAGGGTGAGTTCATCACCGTGCTCACCGACTTCGCCGACATGACCGAGGACCCAGCGCTAGCGATCAATGACGATCACATCGTTGCGGTTGGCGGATCGATTCAGGTCTGGCGAACAGGCGACGGTTCTTTGGTCGGAGAGAACACCACACGCGCAAGACCCCGCTTCGATGTCCGGATTTCTGTCGATGGCTCTCAGATAGCGGTCTGTCGGGCCGACGGGGTCATCGAACTGCGGCCGATCGCTGACGTCAACGAGGGGATCACCTGGACCGCGCACCCCGGCCGCTGCAAGGCGGTTGCATTCCATCCCCGCAAACCTCTGCTCGCAACCGGTGGCGACGACATGCAGGTCAAACTGTGGTCGCTGGGCGACGGCGAGCCGGAGATGGTCGGCTGGTTTCTCGCCGAGAGCAAGGTCAACGCCCTCGCGTTCCACCCCTTCGGTGAACACCTGCTGGTCGCCGCCCAAAACCGAGTCCTCGTCACCCACCTCGTCTGAACTCGCATGAGTTCCGGCCCCGGCGCCCGCCCAACCATGGCACCGGCCATCAATCGTCACCGCCCATCAAGCGTCACCGGCCCGGCGCCAGCCCAACCGTGGCACGTTTCACGCCCTTGGTGCCGCAGTGTGCCACGGGGTGGCACAACGCGGCACCAAGGGCGTGGTTCGTGTCAAGGAGTGGGGGAGAGGTCGGCGCGACGCGTGGCGAGGTGGAGGATGGTCGCGACGTCGCCGATCGCTTCGCGAAGGTTCCCCGTGACATCGAAATCGGTGATCCGCGTCGTGTGCCAGCCAACGGTGCCCAGCTTGCGATCTCTGCGCTTATCGAGATGCGATGCATTGGCTCCTGCGTGCCAGAACGGATGGTCCACTTCGAGGGCTTCGCGGAACCTCGGCCATGCAAAGTCGAAGCGAAACCGTTGACCGTTCGGTCCGATGACAACGTATTGAAGTTCGGGCAACGGCAGCCCTTGGTCTGCGATTTCGGCGAGAACCCTGGTCTCGAGATCGGACTGCATTGCCTTGCGCCACGTCGGCCGTGAGGCAATCACGCGTCCCATCGTGAGCGTGCCAGGGCGACGGGGATGGCCGAGCCGGGCGAGGGTTGCGGCATGAGTCGCCATCGTTCCGCGGTCATCGTTGATCAGTTGCTCCAGAATCGAACCGGTGGCTGAATCGAGGATGATGTCGGCAATGTCCAACGCGGTGCGAGTCGGGGTGATCAAGCGGATGCCATCGGTGCGGCGAACGATGTCGACCGGGTCGATCTGGCGGCAGCGATGAATCACGAATTTCTCGTGCTGCAGGCCGAATTCAGCAGAGCATGAGTGAGGAACGAGGATGTGGATCAACGGATCTTTGAGTACCCGCCGGAAGGCCCACATCTCGGCAGACGTGACGGAGCAGATTGCTGCGGTGGCGTTGCGAACACAAGCCGCAGCCATCAACTGATCTCGGCCGGTCGGCCACTGTGAACCCTTGAAGACTCCCGGGAGCAGAAGGTCGAGTTCGCCAAGTCTGGCCATCCGGTAGACGGTCGAGCGGGAGTACCCGATCCGGAGCAGTTGTTCGAGGGAGATCACTCCGAGGTGCGTGGCGAACCAGGCGTCCATTTCACTGCGCCGCGCCAACAGCGTCGCTTTCGCTTTGTCTTTCATGGCAACCTCCGTGCGTTTTCAGCGGAATTTCGTCGGCTGAATCGGACTGTGGCGGGGGAAGCCGTTCCCAAACGTTACCTGTGGCCGTCGCCAATCGTCCGCGCCCATTCGCCGTCGGCGCCCGTGCTTGGCACGTTTCACGCCCTTGTTCCCGCAGCGTGCCAAGGGGTGATCCAACGCGGCACCGAGGGCGTGGTTCGTGCCACGCGGGTGGCGGATGGCGATGGGGGAGCGGATGGGCCGAGCGGTCGTCGGCGCGGGGCGGCGATCTTCTACGCTTCAGACGTGGCCTCGCGAAGATCGTCGTTCAAACGGAAGTTGTTCCGGGCGGCAACGCTTCGCTGTCCGTGGTGTGCAAGTCGGCGAACCTTCCTGGATGGCTGGTTCCGCCGCTACGACCGATGCCGCACCTGTGGCATTCGATGGCGGCGCGAGGAAGGTTTCGAACTCGGGGCGGTGACGATGAATACGGTGATCACGATGTTCACGCTGATCGTCGGCATGGCGCTTGGGTTGATCGCAACGATCCCCGACGTACCAGTGGCGAAGCTGATCATCGGCCTTGGAGCCGTCGGCATCGCCGTGCCAGTGCTGATTTATCCGTTCACTTACACGCTTTGGCTGGCGATCGACCTGTCGGTGCATCCACCTGACAAGGCCGAACTGGCTCAGGCCGACGTGGCGGTGTCGCGATGACGATCGAGCCGCAACTGTCGATCCAACTGGCCAACTTCTCAGCGGAACAGCCCGGAGCAACGGGCTGGCAGCGTGTCCTGGACCTCGCGCGGGCCGCCGATCGTGCGGGCGTCGACCGAGTGGTGGTTGCAGATCACATTGCGTTCGGCGAGCAACTCGATGCGTATGCGGATCCTGCATTGGGCGGAACGGCCGGCGGCAAACAACCAACCGGCCCTGACGGGCACTGGCTGGAGCCGATGACTCTGCTCTCTGTGATCGCTGGTCAGACGACAACAGTTCGATTGGGCACAGCGATCCTGCTTGCGGCCCTCCGTCGGCCTGCTGTGCTCGCCAAGCAAGCGGCAACTCTGGACGTGTTGTCCGGCGGTCGGCTCGATCTCGGGGTCGGGATCGGCTGGCAACGCGAGGAGTACGAGGTCGCCGGCCTCGATTTTGCGAACCGCGGGAACCTGCTCGATCACACACTCGCCGTGTGCCAAACGCTGTGGCAAGAACAATCGGCGACATTCGCCGATCACGTCCTGCGGTTCGAGCGGATCCACGCAATGCCGAAGCCGGTGACGCCGGGTGGCGTGCCGATATGGGTCAGCGGCCGGATCAACCCTCGAACTGTCGCTCGGATCGTTCGATTCGGTAGTGGCTGGATTCCATGGGGGGATGACATCGGTGCACCGGAGACGGGGATCGCGATCGTGCGCGCTGCGCTCGCTGATGCCGGGCGCGATCCCGACGACTTCGGTGTGCAAGGCTTGTTGCCGATGATTTTCGGGCCCGATCGAGATCCGGATTTCGAAGCAACGATGGCCTGCGTCCCTGACCTGATCGCAACGGGCATCACCGATTTTCGGTTGTGGCATCGTTGGCCGGACGACATCGCGACCGTCGAAGCAATCCTGCAATCGACGGTGAACGCGTTCAGGAACTGCGTCGGTCGGTCACCGAGATGACGACAGCAGCGCAACGGTTGACGCGGTTCCGAACTGCCGAGAAACGGCTGTGGGATTCGGTCGGCGTTTCGCCGACCGAGCGACGCGTGCACCTCGATCGCTGCGAGACCACGGTTCGGATCCAGGAAGTTGGTGAAGGTCCGACAGTTCTGTTCGTCCACGGGGCCACGAACGGCGGAACCAGTTGGGCGCAACTGGTGGAACGCCTGGATGGCTTTCATTGCGTGTTGCTCGATCGCCCCGGCTGCGGATTGAGTGATCCGCTGCCCAGGGCTCTCGACGAGATCGAGGAGATCGAGGCGTACGCGGACGCGATGATCCCGGATGTCCTCGACGCGATCGGCGTCGACACCGCACACATCATCGCGACGTCCTACGGCGGCTACTTCGCTCTGCGAGCCGCAGCCGCTCATCCGGACCGAATCGATCCGATGGTGGAGTTCAGTTGGCCCTTCGGCGCACCGATGGCCAGGGTTCCGTTGGTGATGCGGCTCAGCAGCATCCCGGGGCTCGGACGACTCATGGCGCGGATCCCCCCAAACGAGCGCGCCGTTCGGATGCTCCTGCGCCAGATCGGCCTGGGTCGAGCACTCGAATCGGGCATGTTCCCACAAGAGTCAGTGGATTGGTTCGTGGCGTTGTTACGCAACACGCCGACGATACGCAACGAACTTCGCGCCACTCCACGCATCATCCAGCCGATCCACGGTCTGAACGAGCGGGTTCTCCTGACGCCCGCCGTGCTGGGCGCGATTACGGCCCCGGTATTGTTCTTTTGGGGCGACGAGGATCCGAACGGAGGCATCGACGTCGCGCGACCGTTCGTCGAACTCGTGCCAAAGGGTGAGCTCGTCGAGGTGAACAACGCGGGCCACGCATCGTGGATCGACGAGCCCGACCGAGCCGCGGATGCAGTCCGCGAATTCTTCAGCCGCTGACCGCTGGGTTAGCGAACACCAAGTCGCGGCGCAGCCTTGTCAGCGTCATCGAGGCAATGACCCATCCGCCGGCTTCGATGTCCCCGGCGACGGTGCCGCCGCCCAGCTTGCGATAGGTCTCGTGATAGTGGCCGTAGCCGTGCATATGCACGAGCGGCGACCCGTCCGGCCACCACAACTGGTCCTCCATCGCCCAAATTCCTCGTGCCTCGGTCGCCGAAAGGATCTCGATCTCGGGCATATGCCCATGATGAACAGTGGTCACGGCTTCCAGCTTTTGCCGAAGGATTGCGATGAACGCCGCGACGTTGTCGGTGACGCCACCACCCTCGCCAGTCATGTCGATCACGACGTCATCTGCAAACACATCGTTCAGGCCAAGCCAGTTCTGGGTGTCGACGAATCGGAAGTAGCGAGCCTTGAGTTGCCGAATTTGTTCGAGGTCATCCATTGCTTGCGTCATGATCACAGCTTGGTCCCATCCAGCCGTGACGATCGAACTCGCAGTCGCTCGGTCTACCCTGTTGACATCCGAGTCGAACCGATTTCTCAGGCGTATAGACATTGACCGAGTACACACGCCGAAATGTGCAGGTTGCGTGGGCTGTTCACGTCTTCACCGCGAGTGGAGTGTGCGTTGGCTACCTCGGCCTCAACGCCGTCAACGACGGCCGCGCCAGAGGCGCAATCCTGTGGCTGATTGCAGCGCTCATCCTCGACGGAATCGACGGACCTATCGCTCGCAAACTCGCTGTTCACGAGCGGATCCCGAATCTCAATGGCAACTCGCTCGATCTGATCATCGACTACTTCACCTGCACGATCATCCCGGTTGCGTTCCTCGACCGCTTCAATCTGCTCCCTGAGCACACCGGCGGCCCGGCCAGTTTTGTGATCCTGTCGGTCAGCGCGTTGTGGATGGCGAGAACGGATCAGGAAACATCGGATGGCTGGTTCCGGGGGTTCCCGGCTGAATGGAACATGATCATTCCGACACTGTTCCTGATCCGCGCCGACCCGTGGGTCAACTTGGCCGTCTGTGCGGTGTTCTGCGTGCTGACGCTGTCGAAGATTCACTTCGCCCATCCCGTCTCGGTTCGTGAGCAACGAGCTATCTCGATCGGGTTCATGGTCGCGTGGCTTGGGTCGATGATGTGGCTGGCCATCGCTGAACGAGACATCCTCGTGATCCGGATCATCTTGATCGCTGCGCCGCTGTGGACGATTTGGCAGGTGGTGAACCGCTACCGGACGACGCGCCGCCAGGCGGTGCGTCAGCCCACGTTGTCGTGACCGAACGGTTGCCGGAGCCATTCGGTGACGGGTACCTCGATGTCGGCGATGGGCATGTGCTCTTCTACGAACAGCTCGGTCAGCCCAACGGGATCCCGATCGTCTACCTGCACGGCGGCCCGGGCTCTGGCTGTACACCGGGCATCCGTCGCCACTTCGATCTCCGGCGGCATCGGGTCATCCTGTTCGACCAGCGATCCGCTGGCCGAAGTACGCCTCACGCCAGCGCTGCAGACGTTCACTGGGACAGCATCGACATGGACCACCACGTGGCCGACATCGAGCAACTTCGAGAGCACCTCGCAATCGACCGATGGATCGTTTGCGGCATGTCGTGGGGGTCCGTGCTCGGAGCAATCTACGCCGAACGATACCCAGATCGAGTCGTTGCTGTTGTTCTCGCCGCAGTCAGTACCGGCACTGCGGCCGACATCGATTGGCTCACGATCCACTCCGGTCGATTCTTCCCAGGCGAATGGCAACGGTTCCGTGACCACATCCCCGTCGAATTGCACGGCATCCGAATCGTCGACGCGTACAACACATTGTTGATGGACCCAAACCCTGCTGTCCATCACGCAGCAGCCGTGGCGTGGTGTGACTGGGAGGACGCGCACGTTGCGACGGCGCAGGGGGCCACTCCGAACCCGCGCTACGACGACGAGCGGTTTCGGCTCGGTTTCGCACGCCAGGTGACCCACTGTTGGCGACACGACTCCTGGCTCGCCGACGATGAGATCGTCGCCAACGCCGGCCGCCTCGCTGATATCCCAGGGTGGCTGATCCACGGCCGACTCGACGTGAGCAGTCCCCTCGATGCGCCGTGGCGGATCCATCAGGCGTGGCCTGGCAGCGAACTCATCGTCGTCGACGGCGAAGGGCACGGCGGGGACACGATGATGACCCACTGGCAGCGAATTCTCGGCGGCCTTGGATGAATGCGGTCAGGCCGAACTAGGACGGATAGAGCGACTTGATGTCGGCAACCGGTCCGTGGAGATCCGGATTTTGACAGACCTGGTCGATCGGTCCTCCGGCGACCCAGGGCATCGGACACGGCAGACCTTGGACGAATGCAATCATTCGCGATATGTAGTCGGCGACCGCCCGTGCCCCGACCTTTGTGAGGTGGATACCATCCTCGGACAACCACTTCGTCGTCGGCGCGGAATAGGAATACCAGTCGGCCAAGACCACGTCGGGAAATTGTCCGCTGGACGTTTTGTCGCGCAGCGTCTGGTTGTTGCGAACAAATGCCTCATTGGCTGTCGCACCGTCTGGACCGACGTAGCCAACGCCTTCTCTGTAGGTCAGCCAGATGATTCGCTCGGCACCCTTGGACCGGGACGCATCGACGACCAAATCAAAGCTGTTCGGGAATGATGTCCACCATTCGTCATAGCCGGCCATCACAACCACGATGTCGAAGGTGCCGTCGGCCGCGAGAATTGCCTGGAGCGCGTTCGGGGGCAACGGCGGATCTCCGCACGACGGCACCCCCAGGGTGCGGCACGATTCGGCGCTATAGATGTAGTCGAATCCTCTGAAGGCCGAAAGGACCCGGTACCGCTCGACCGCCAACAGTGTAGAGTCACCGACCAGAAGCACTCGGGCGGGCGGTTGCTGGATCACTGTTGATTCGGTTGATTCGGTTGCCACGGCAGGAGCGGACGAGATCTCGGTCTGCGACGCTGCAATCGCGGCGCTCGACGGGGGTCGGTTGCCCGTCACCGATTGACTCGTGCCATCGCCGGCGCACCCCGAAGCGAGAAGCATCGCCGCGATCAGAGCGGCCATCGTTGGCGACGACATCAATCCAGGCTACTGAGCCGATCACCTACTGCGAGCGGCCATCACCGATCAGATTGCTCAGCGAGCGCCGAGCAGGTGCTCGATCGCCAACTGGTCCAGTCGACCGACACCGTGGTTGCGGGTCGCAGCGGCGTCGATGTCGAACGTCTCGAACGCTGATTCGTCGGCCAGCAGGTCCTTGTATGTCTCGCCGTCGCCAAGGGTCGGAGTGCTCAACTCGCCGACCCGGGCAGCGGTCAAGGCGTCCTGCACATCGGGGTCGGCTCGGAATGCTGCGGCACGTTCTTTCAACAACAGATACGTGCGCATGTTCGCGGCCGCAGAAACCCAGACCCCTTCGATGCCTTCCGTGCGGAGGGGTTTGTAGTCGAAGTGTCGAGGCCCCTCATACGCCCTGGCCCCGCCGACGCCGCCATTCTCGAGCAGGTCAACGAGCGCGAATGCACTGATCAGATCCCCGTGTCCGAAGACGAGATCCTGATCGAACTTCGGGCCGTGCTGGCCATTGAGATCAATGTGGAACAACTTGCCGTGCCAAAGGGCCTGGGAGATGCCGTGAACAAAATTGAGGTTCGACATCTGCTCGTGCCCGACCTCCGGATTGAGGCCCACCATCTCGGCGTGATCGAGCGAGTTGATGAACGCGAGCGCGTGGCCAACGGTTGGCAGCAAGATGTCGCCGCGCGGCTCGTTCGGCTTCGGTTCGAGGGCAAACCGGATGTCGTAGCCTTGGTCGATGCAGTACTGCGCGAGGGTGTCCAGCCCTTCGCGATAACGATCGAGTGCTGCCCGAACGTCCTTTGCGACGTCGACTTCGCTGCCCTCTCGTCCGCCCCAGAACACGTACGTCGAGGCGCCCATCTCGGCCGCGAGATCAAGGTTGCGCATCGTCTTGCGCAGCGCATAGCGGCGGATCCCGCGGTCGTTGGCGGTCAGTGCGCCTTCTTTGAAAACCGGATGGGTGAACAGATTCGTCGTCATCATTGGAACGACCAGGCCCGTTTCGGCTAGCGCAGTTTTGAACCGTTCGATGTGGTGACCACGCGAGGCGGAGTCGCTGCCGAACGGAATCAGATCGTCGTCGTGGAAAGTGACGCCGTACGCACCGAGTTCAGCCAGGCGATGGACCGTCTCTACCGGATCGAGCGGAGGGCGAGTCGGGTCACCGAATGGGTCGCGGGCCTGCCAGCCCACGGTCCAGAGACCGAATGTGAACTTGTCGTCTGGCGTTGGATGGGTTGCGGAACTGTCCATGATCGTCCTTGGGGTTTGGTGATGCGCAGGAGTAAGTAAAGCGGGTCGGTTCTAGCCGGGAAGCGACTCGTGACCCGCCGGCCGCCGAAGCCCGGAATATGCCTGAGACGCGCTCATCGAACCGGTCACGACCGAGTAGATATCAGAGCAAACGGGCATATCCACGTTGTAACGCTGGGCAAGTTCATGGGCTGTGATCGCGGCGCTCACACCTTCTGCGACCATCGTCATCTCGCCGGTGATCTCGGCGAGGGATCGGCCTCTGCCCAGTTGCTCGCCGACGTGGCGATTTCGACTGTGTGGACTGACGCAGGTTGCGATCAGATCGCCCATACCGGCCAGGCCAGCAAACGTTGCAGCTTCACCGCCCATCGCTTCGCCAAGCCTGGTCAACTCGGCCAATCCGCGAGTCATGACCGCCGCGCGCGTGTTGTCGCCGACCGACAGGCCCTGGGCGATTCCGCAAGCGATTGCGACGACGTTCTTGAGTGCCCCACCGATCTCGCAGCCGATGACGTCGTGGTTGGTATAGATGCGGAACAGTCCTCGGCCGAGCACCTTTTGGATCGCGCTTGCGACAGCAAGATCAGGCGTCGCGATGACGGCCGCTGCCGCGCCGCCGCTCATGATCTCCCTCGCGATGTTCGGCCCTGTCAACGCCGCCGCAGGGTGGCCCGGCAACACGTCGCCGATCACCTCGGTCATTCTCATCAACGTGCCCTGCTCGAAACCCTTCGTCAAGCTCACGACGGGGATCCACGGATGGATGAAACCGCCGATCAACTCGAGGGTCTTACGGAACGAATGCGATGGCACCGCGATCACCAGCAATTGAGCCGACTCGACGGATTTTTCCAGGTCGGATGAAGCGCGCAATTCGGTCGGCAACGTGAAGCCAGGGAGGTACCCCTGGTTGGTTGCCTGCTCGTTGACTTCCAGCGCGACATCCGGGTTGCGAGCCCAGAGTGTCGTTTCGTGCCGGGTCGCAACAAGCGACGCAACGGTGGTTCCCCATGATCCTGCGCCCAGCACCGTGATCCGCATGACTTCCCCCGATCCAGCTCAGGCGTGACGCGCCCGAATGTGCGAACACTGAATCTAACCCAGCGACCCAGGCCCCCGCTTGCAAGAGTTTGCACCGAAAGTTACCTCAGGGCAGGCAGATTCGTTCGCGAAACTGGTGAAAACGGGAAAGGCCCCGCTGGGGGAGCGGGGCCTCTCAACCTGTAACCCTGATGTTGGGGGAACATCGTCGGGTTGCTACCGAAGCGGTTGTTGGGGGAACAAGACGCTTCGAGTACTTCCATGAGTGTGCACCCATTTCGTCCATCTGACAAGCAGAACTTAGAGATATGTGTCATCTCATCGACAGATGGATCGGAGGTTCTCAGCCGTAGGCGTCAGCGGCAAGTTTGATCGCGAGTCCCAGGCCGGCGACCGCGATGGCGAGCCTCAGCGGTGCGGTCGGTACTCGGCGGACCACGATCGGGCCGAGCCGTCCGCCGATGAGCAGCCCGAGGCCGAGCGGGGCGACG
>JANOQU010000466.1:0-21346 GCA_031422355.1 Actinomycetes bacterium | reverse complement strand
CAATTCGTTCCGTCGGGTAGCCCTGTTCGGTGAGCCAGGATTGCAGCGAGTCAGAGCCAAGGTGCTTCTGAACCACCATCAGGCATGCTCCGCCAGGCTTCAATCGAGGCAGCCACTGCAGCAGAGCAGCGTGCAGGTTTGGCTTTCCGATGTGGATCGGCGGGTTGCTCCAGATCGCATCGAACATCATGGCCGGGTCAATCTGGTCGGGCGTGCACGTGTTGAGGTTCGACACGCCATTCGCCCGGGCATTCTCGCGGCATAGGCGTAGAGCCCGGTTGTTTACGTCAACGGCCCAGATCGTTGCCGATGGCGCACGCTTGGCCAGGGTGATCGCAATCGGGCCGACGCCACAACCGAGATCGAGCAGATTCCCAACCGCTGGAGGTGGCGGCGCCTTGAGGAGAAGCACTCGTGTACCGAGGTCGAGCGCGCCATGGCTGAACACCCCGCGGTCGGTCGTGAGTTGCAGCACGCCATCGGGCATGGCAACCCGGATCGTGGTTGGTTGGCTGGCGGTGGCCGGGTCAGGGGTCGAGAAGTGCTCGTTGTCCGTCATCCGGACCGTTGATCTGTCATCTGAATCATGTCGTTCGCATCGGGAGGGCCGGTTCGGCCGTCGTTGTTCATCGGTAGCCTTTGAGTGTGGCCTACGAAATCCGAACCTACGGTGATCCCGTGTTGAAAACTCCTGCGGCGCTGGTCAAAGAGATCGACGGCAAGGTCGCTCGGCTCGTCGACGACATGTTCGACACGCTCTACACCAGCGACAGTGGCATCGGGCTTGCTGCGCCACAAATTGGGGTCCAGAAGCAGATCTTCGTGTGGGAGATCGATGATGAACCAATGGTGATCATCAACCCAGAGATCGTCGAGAGCAGCGGTGAATGGGTCTACGACGAAGGCTGCCTGAGCATTCCCGGCTTGTACGTCGAGATGCTGCGGCCAAACGCGGTGCTGATGAAGGGCCTCACCCTCGACGGCAACGAGATCGAAATCGAAGCGGACGAATTGATGGGAAGGCTGTTCCAACACGAACTGGATCACCTCCATGGCGTGTTGATGTTCGATCGGATGACGCCCGATCAACGTAAGGCGGCACTGGCCGAGTACCGCCAAATTCTCGATGAGCAGGCGAAGGCGAAACCCCGCCGGTTGCGCCTGAAATGACCACCCTGGCACCGCTGCCCCCTGGGCGCCCCGCGCGATTGGTTTACTTCGGCACGCCGGAGATGGCTGTTGCTCCACTCGATGCGCTGGTGTCGGCCGGTTTCGATGTCGGTCTCGTTGTCACTCGCGTTGACAAGCGTCGGGGCCGTGGGAACGAGGTCGGTCCAAGCCCGGTGAAACTCACGGCCCAACGGCTGCTGATCCCTGTGAGCCATCAGGTCGACGACGCATTGGATGTCGGAGCAGATTTGGGCGTCGTAGTCGCCTTCGGACAATTGATTCGTGAGCCAGTCCTCGCACGGTTGCCGATGGTCAACCTGCACTTTTCACTTCTCCCGCGCTGGCGAGGAGCTGCGCCGGTCGAGCGGGCGGTTCTCGCCGGAGACGACGTCACCGGCGTCTGCTTGATGCAACTCGATGTCGGACTCGACACCGGGCCGATTCTCGATCGTGCAGAAGTGACGATCGACCACGACGAATCGGTGGATGCCCTTCGCGAACGCCTCGTCGAGACCGGCTCGACGCAACTCGTTGCCAACCTGACGAGCGGCCGGTGGTGTGCAGAACCTCAAGTTGGTGAGCCAACATATGCGGCCAAGCTTGACCCCGCCGAGTTCCGGATCGACTGGAATTGTCCGGCCCGTCACGTCCAGCGACTGGTCAGGCTGGGGGTGGCGTGGACGACCTTTCGGGGCAAACGATTGAAAGTCCTGTCGGCGTCAATCGGTGAGGTCGCCCGAGGCGATTCCATGGCCGGATCGATGATCGACGGCGTCACGGTTGCCTGCGCCGACCACGCACTCATTCTGAACACCGTGCAGCCCGAGGGACGGCCGGCGATGAATGCTGCGGCATGGGCCAACGGTGCGCGACCTGCGCCAGGCGAGCAACTCGGTGGACCGCTCGGTGGGCAACGATGACAAAGCCCCGCTCCCAGCGATTCGACCGAGACCCTGGTGGGCGCCGATCCGACGATCTCGCCTCGCGCGAGCGTGGGCGAACACGACCAAAGCAAACAGCTCGCCAGGTGGCTTATGACGCACTGCTGCGAATCGATCACGAAGGCGCATACGCAAATCTTGTTCTCCCGTCGATGCTTGGCCGCAGCACCCTCCACGAGCAGGACCGACGATTTGTCACCGAACTCGTCTACGGCACCACCCGCATGCGTCGAGCGTGCGAAGCGCTCGTCGAGCGGTTCGTGCTCACCGAGCCTGATCCCGACGTCCGCACGTTGCTCAGATTGGGTGCCTATCAGCTTCATTTCGCCGGCGTGGCCAGGCACGCTGCAGTTGGGGAGACCGTCGAACTCGCTCATCCGAAGGTACGTGGATTCGTCAACGCCGTGCTCCGCCGTGTCGCCGACACGCCGATGATCTGGTCCGACGACGCGAGCCGATTGAGCTATCCCGACTGGATCCTCGAGCGGTTCGTTGCCGAATTGGGAGAATTTGAGGGCCACGCCGCGCTGGAATGCATGAACGAGCCGCCCCTTGTCAACGAACGCGTCGACGGTTACATCCAGGATCTTGCATCCCAGTGGGTCTCGGATCTGGTTGGTGCCATCCCGGGAGAATCGATTCTGGATGTCTGTGCGGCGCCCGGAGGCAAGGCAACGGCAATGGCGTCCGGCGGTGCGTTCGTCGTCGCAGCGGACCTTCAGTCCCACCGCGCTGCGCTGGTGGTCGACAACGCCCATCGGATGGGCTACCACGTGCCCGTCGTCATTGCCGACGGTGCTGCTCCACCGTTCGCTGCGGCGAGCTTCGACCGAGTCTTGATCGACGCTCCGTGCAGTGGACTTGGCTCGTTGCGCCGCCGTCCTGACGCCAGGTGGCGGATCTCCGCCGAGGACATCGACGATCTGGTCCATATCCAACGGCGATTGCTCGAATCATCGGCACCTCTCGTCAAACCGGGCGGCACGCTGGTGTACAGCGTGTGCACAGTGACGGCCGCAGAGTCGATCGACCACCCGATTCCTGACGGCTTCTCCGTCCTCGATGATGTGATCGACGAACCGTGGGAGGCGTTCGGCCACGGCTACCGCTTGCTGCCCCAGAATGCAGACACCGACGGCATGGTGATCATTCGCTACCGTTGTCAATCATGACGAATGACGCGGTAGGAACCGACACAGAGAACCGGGTCGATGAGCAGGCGCCTCGGATCCAGGCCAAAGTCTTGACAATCAGCGACGGCGTCGTGCACGGCACCCGCGATGATGTGAGCGGCCGGGCGCTCGTGGCACAACTGACCAACGGTGGTTTCGAGGTCGTCGATCATCAGGTGACCGCCGACGGCTCGGAGAACGTTGCGTCGGCGCTGCGCACCCTCGCTGACGGGTTCAACGGAGTGATCGTCTCGACCGGCGGAACCGGCTTTGCGCCGAGGGATCAGTCGCCGGAGGGCACCCGGATCGTCATCGAGCGAGAAGCGCCCGGTCTTGCCGAGGCGATGCGACTCGTGAGTCCCCTCGGGCGGCTGAGTCGGGGTATCGCCGGCATCCGTGGTCAGGCGATCATCTGCAATACGCCAGGATCACCGAAGGGCTGCGTCGAACAACTTGGCGCGATCATCGACATCTTGCCTCACGCAGTTCGTCTGCTGGCTGACTCGCCGACGTCTCACTGAGGTTCGCCGTGTGCCGATCGCGGCGATTCGAAGTCGCTGCTGATCCTGCATGACGACCTCGTAGCCTGGCAGCGTGTTGCGTCTCGTTCTGCCAAAGGGTTCGTTGGAAAAGGCGACGCTCGAACTTTTCGAGGCAGCCGACCTCCCGGTCCGGCGGAACTCGAGTGTCGACTACAAGGCGACGATCGACGATCCACGGATCAGCGAGGTGCGAATCCTGCGGCCCCAGGAGATTCCCAGCTACGTTGCGGAAGGGCTCTTCGACCTGGGCATCACTGGTCGTGATTGGGTGGAGGAGACGGCCAGCGACGTAGTCAGCTTGGGCGAGTTGAAGTATTCCAAAGCCACGTCGCTCCCGATTCAGGTCGTGGTCGCTGTCGCCGGTGATTCCTCAGTAGCCACCGTTGCCGACCTTGGCAACGGTGTTCGCGTGAGCACCGAGTACCCAGAGTTGACGAGGCGATACTTTGCCCAGCATGGCGTCGACGCTGATATTCGCCTCTCCTACGGGGCCAGCGAGGCCAAGATCCCCGATATCGCCGACGTGATCGTGGACATCACCGAAACCGGCCGCGCCCTGCGTGCTGCCGGTCTGAAGGTCATCGACACAATCCTGGTCAGCTACACCGAGGTCATCGTCAACCGGCAGGCGTTCAAGGATCCGGCAAAACGGCACGCGATGGATCAATTGATGACCCTGCTGCTCGGAACGCTCGATGCACGGGGCAAGGTGTTGGTCAAGCTCAACGTCGCTCGTGAGCAATTCGAAGCCGTCGTTGCACTGATGCCGTCGCTGAAGGCGCCCACCATCAGTGAACTGGCCAACGACGGAGGCTTCGCAGTGGAGACGGTCGTTGCCAAGAACCAGATCAACACGCTGATCCCTGCGCTGAAAGATGCCGGCGCAACGGGCATCCTCGAGCTCCCAATTTCCAAGATCATCGCCTGACGGCGAACGACACACAGAATGGCAGTGAACGAAATCATCGACGACGACAGACTCCACGGAACGGTCACCAATTTCGACGAAGCGCGCGGGCTCGGTGAGATCAAGCTCGACGATAGTGAGGCGATGTTTCCGTTCCATTGCGTGGCGATCGCAGACGGAAGTCGGACGATTCCGGTTGGTACCAAAGTGTCATTTGATGCCTTGCTGAAGCTCGGTCGTCGTGAGGCTGGCGACATCAAGCCGGCGTGAGCGCTCCGCCATGACTGGCGACAAGGGCGAGCGCAACCGCCGGATACTCGATGTCATCCGCTCGCTCCGCGACGGTGAGGTGGTTACCTACGGTGAAATTGCCGACGACGCAGGATTCGCCAAGATGTCGCGTCTCGTCGGGCGATTGCTGGCGACGAGCAGCGCCGACGATTTGCCATGGTGGCGCGTTGTCAATGCGACTGGGCGACTCGTGCCGGGTCACGAGCGCGAGCAATCAGCGTTATTGAAAGCGGAGGGCGTCACCTGTGTCGACGGTCGAGTACGAACTGCCCGCTACGGCAGATTCAGCCAGACGGTTGTCGCCGCCAGGTCGACCCGATCGGGTCACGGGGCGACGGACTGATCGTCGCTACCGACCGCGTTTGCTTGGCTCGTGAGCTGGTTCTTGATCTGGACGAACGCAATCCTGATGTTGCTCAGTGCGTCGCGCATCGTGGATGCATCGTCACCGAGGCGTTCTCCGAGGCCCTCGACCAAGCACGCGACGGCATCAATTGCAAGCGCGGACTGAAACAGGTCGGGCGGGCTGGCGCTGAGATGAATCGCTGCGAGTTCGTACAGACCCATCACATGATTGGTCACGACGACTTGTGCCGGTACCTCTTCGAGTTGGCGGCGAACGTCTGCCATTGCCTGGAGGGCATCGTCGACTTGGGTCTCGGTGTCTTCGTCGAGATGGGAGTTCGAGGTTTCTTCGTCCACGTGCGCTAGCCTACCGGCCGACAACTGAGGCGAAGTGGGGTGCACCCGTGCAACCAACCCCCACCCGGCCACGCGAGCGTGCGTCCGGGTCATGGCACCGATTCATCCGTCCCGTGCGAGGGCTCGGCTGTTCGTACCCTGGCTTTGCGTCGGAATTCGACGACAACCAACAGGGAGAACAGCCCATTGCACAGGAGTGATCAGCCATAGCACCGCCGCAGCAGAACGAGCCCCGGTACAACGAGCGCATCCGTGCGCGTGAGGTCCGCCTGATCGGCGCAGACGGCAGCCAGGTCGGCATCAAGACCTTGCCAGATGCGCTCCAGATGGCACGCCAACTCGATCTCGACTTGGTCGAGGTCGCACCACTGGCGAATCCACCCGTTTGCCGAATCATGGACTACGGCAAGTTCCGTTACGAAGAGTCGCAGAAGGCCAAGGAATCGCGTAAAAAGACCGTTCACGTGTCGATCAAGGAAGTGAAGTTGCGTCCCAAGATCGGCAAGGGCGACCTCGATACCAAGATTCGGCATATGCAGGAATTTCTCTCCGAAGGCCACAAGGTCAAAGTGACCTTGCAGTTCCGAGGACGAGAGATGGCTCACCCCGAACTCGGTTCACGTCTTCTCGACAGCGTCATCACGCAGGTCGACGGCCTTGGCAAGGTCGAGACCCAGGCTCGGCTCGAGGGTCGAAACATGACAATGGTGTTGGCCCCGGAGAAGAAGGCGCCGGTCAAGAAGGAGCGCTCACAAGGCGAACCCAAGCCAGATGGCGAGTCCTTGGCGACAGACGCCGATCAAATCGATTCCACTCCAGTCGCAGAAGCCCCAGTCGCAGAAGCACCAGCCGCAGAAGCACCAGCCGCAGAAACCGACACCTGACCACATCTCATCAGCACCGAACAGTGCCAGACAACGTATGGATATCCAATGCCAAAGATGAAGACCAGTAAGACGGCCGCGAAGCGGTTCAAGAAGACCGGAACTGGCAAGCTGCGCCGCTTGCAGGCCAACCGCCAGCACCTGTTCGAGAAGAAGTCGTCGAGTCGTACTCGCCGCCTCGCCGGTGAGGTCAACGTGCATCCCGGCGATGCACGCAAGATCAAGCGGCTCCTCGGCGAGCGCTAAAGACTCGAGTCACCAAGGGTGCTCGACCCAACTTTCATCGACCGATCCTTCGGTCGAAATTGATCAACAGGTATTGACGAAGACCCCACCCGGGTCATAGCAGGCCCACTTGGGGCCACAAGGAAAGGATTCACGTCATGGCAAGAGTCAAGCGTGCGGTCGGTGCTCGAAAGCATCGCAAGGCAACATTGAAGAAGGCTCGCGGCTACTACGGTATGCGCAGCCGGTCTGCTCGTTTCGCGAACGAGCAGAACATGCGGTCAGGGCAGTACGCATTCCGCGACCGCCGGGCCAAGAAGGGCGAGTTCCGCCGGCTGTGGATCCAACGGATCAACGCCGGCTGTCGGCTTTATGACCTCAGCTATAGCCGGTTCATCGCCGGACTGAACGCCGCCGAAATCGAAGTCGACCGCAAGATCCTCGCCGATCTCGCCGTGCACGACATCGACGCGTTCGCCAAGTTGGTTGCGGCCGCCAAGGCCGCCCTCGCCTGAGCGTTCTCCTGCGCAATCACCCGTTCAACCAACGAAGCCCAAGAACATGACATGGCAGTTGGGGTTCAAGGACCCCGCCGTCCAACGACTGCGGCGCCTTTTGGGGCGCCGCAGTGCGCGTTGGGACGAGGGTGCTTTCGTTGTCGAGGGGACGATTCTCGTCGAGGAAGTCGTTGCCGCGGGTTGGCACATCGAGGCGCAGTTCGTGTCGCCTGGAGCAGATCCGGTCCACGGTGCACGCGCCGTCGTGCATGAACTCGCTCCGCATGTGATGGAGCGGGTTGCGTCGACCGAGGCTCCGCAGCCGGTGATGGCGGTCGTACGGATGCGCGACCAACGAATCGGCGATCTCGCCGGCAAGTCGTTGGTCGTTGTCTGCGACCGGATCAGTGACCCTGGAAACATGGGGACGATCCTGCGTTCTTGTGAGGCAGCGGGCGTCGATGGTGTCGTGCTCGTGACGGGATCGGTTGATCCCTTCAACCCGAAGGTTGTTCGCGCGTCGGCTGGAGCGTTGTTCCACGTGCCGGTGGTCAGCGACGTCGCGCTTCATGAGTTGCAGTTGCTCGAACTCCCTCTCGTCGGCACGTCTTCTCACACCGGGACGTCGTTCACCGACGCAGACCTCGTCGCACCTTTTGCGTTGGTCATGGGCAGCGAAGCCCACGGGGTTGACCCACAATTACCGATCGACGCATGGTTGACCATTCCACATGTCGGCCGAGCGGAAAGTCTCAATGTCGCGATGGCGACGACAGTTGTGGTTTTTGAGGCGGCTCGTCAGCGCGGGGCGCAGTAGAAAGGTTTCCAATGAGCAATTCTGATATCGACACGAGTTCTCCTGGTGGAGTCGATTCCGTGGGCGTGGCACTCGATCAAGCGCTCGCAGAAATCGCAGCGGCCTCGACACTCGACGCGTTGCGTGCTGTCGATGCACAACTGCTTGGCAAGAAGGGTCCGCTTGCTCTGCTGAAAGCTCAGCTGGGTTCACTCCCCGTTGACGAACGAAAGTCGGTGGGACAGTCAATCAATGCAGCGCTCCTCGTTGCCGGTTCGGCGCTCGGCGAGCAGCGTCAGCGACTCGCCAGCGTTGCCCTCGAGCGCACCATTGCGAGTGAACGGATCGACCTCACCGAGGTTGTGCTCAGGCCAACACGTGGTCACTCGCATGTGTCGACCCAGGCTTGGGAACGTTTGGAAGACGTCTTCATCGGCCTCGGCTTCCAAGTCGCAGAAGGACCAGAGATCGAGACCGACTTCTACAATTTCGAGGCGCTGAACATGCCGCCGAGCCATCCGGCGCGCAGCGGTTTTGACACGATGTTCACCGACTACCGAGATGACGGCACCGTCTTGCTGAGGACCCACACCTCCCCTGTGCAGATCCGCGTCATGCAGACCATCGAGCCACCGATCTACATGGTCATGCCTGGCAAGGTGTTCCGTCGCGATACACCGGATTCCACTCACATGCCTGTGTTTCATCAGATCGAGGGGCTCGTGATCGACCGTGGAATCACGATGGCGCACCTTGCCGGCACCATCGACGCGTTCACCAAAGCGTTCTTCGGTGGCGGATTCAACAGCCGCCTCCGTCCGAACTACTTTCCTTTCACGGAGCCATCTGCGGAGTTCGACATTCAGCGCCCGGATGGCACCTGGATCGAACTCGGCGGATGCGGCATGGTCCATCCGAACGTCCTGCGAGCCGGCGGACTGGACCCGGAGGTGTGGAGTGGCTTCGCGTTCGGCTTCGGCATCGACCGAATGGCGCGCGAGCGACATGGCGTCGATGATCTACGCGACATGTTCAGCAACGACATCCGATTCATCGAGCAGTTCTGAGACCACGGGTACACGGCACACATCATGAAGATCGTTCTCTCCTGGCTCAACGAGCTTGCACCTTTCGGCGATGACGCCGACGCGCTCGCGGCCGAAATGACTCAACTCGGCATGCAGGTCGAGCAGATCCTGCAGATCGGCTCAACCGTTCCAGGTGTCGTCACCGCGCAGGTGCTTCGAACCGAAGGTCATCCCGACGCTGCCAAGGTGCATCGGGTGTGGGTCAGCACTGGTGACGGCAGCGAGCGCCATGTCTGGTGCGGCGCTTTCAACATGCGGCCCGGCGACATCATCCCGCTTGCAACACCCGGAACACTGATGCCCGACGGTCGAGTGATCGAGCCGCGTCCGATCCTGGGCATCGACTCACAGGGGATGCTCTGCTCGGCCCGAGAACTCGGCCTCGGCGACGATCACTCCGGGATCATGATCCTTCCGGCTGACACACAGCTTGGGCTGCCTTACGGCGAGGCACTTGGTATCGAAGTCGAAACGGTGTTCGACATCGATCTGACCCGCAACCGGCCGGACTGTTGGGGGCACAGAGGTGTCGCCCGCGACCTCGGCGCGAAACGCGACGTTGCGCTGGTCGAGTCGCCGACAGAAATGCGTGCAGACGGCGCCTCGCGAAGCGCTTCGGTCACTCTCGTTGCCGGAGAGCGCTGCACCCGATTCACCACCGTCGTACTGTCTGGCGTCCGTGTCACCTCCTCACCTGACTGGATCCAACGTCGGCTCATTGCGGCTGGAATGCGGCCGATCAACAACGTCGTCGATGTCAGCAACTACGTCATGCTGGAACTCAATCAGCCAAACCACGCGTATGACCTCGACAAGCTGGGCGGGGGCGGTTTGCGAGTGCGGCTCGCAATTGAAGGGGAGTCGATCACCACTCTCGACGGCGTGGAGCGGACGCTGACCAACGACGATCTGTTGATCTGCGACGCTGACGATTCGCCGATCGGAATCGCCGGGTTGATTGGCGGCCTCGACACCGAGATCACGGATCAGACAACGGTAGTTGCGCTCGAGATTGCCCACTTCGAACAAACGGGAATGACTCGATCGATGAACCGGTTGGGGATTCGCTCGGAAGCCTCGGGCCGCAACGAGCGGGGTGTCGACCCCTACGGGATGCCGAGGGCACAGAGCCGATTCGTCAGCTTGCTCCGTGAGACCTGCCCCGAACTCGTTGTCCACCAGGGCGCCGTCGACGTCCGTGATGAGTCGATGATCCCCGAGCAGCGCCTCGTTGACGTGCGAGTAAGTCAGATCAACCGAATTCTGGGAACGTCGATTGAGGCTGCAAGGGTCGCCAGCCTGATCGTTCCCATTGGTTTCGAAGTTGCCGCACTTCATGGTGATGTCATGACAGTCGGCCTGCCCTCGTGGCGTCCGGACTGCACCGCGGAAATCGACGTTGTCGAGGAGGTGGCTCGTCACTACGGGTATCCCAATCTTGGTACGGCGGTACCCAATTCGACGATGCATGGTCGGCTGAGCCCATCGCAGCAACGTCGCCGAGCAGTGCGCCAGGTTCTGCTTGGCTGCGGGCTGGATGAGGCAATCACCGAGACATTCTTCAGTCGTGACGTATTGCTCGCGGCCGGCCTCGACGGTGACGGGATCCGGATCACGAACCCACTCATCGTTGGCCAGGATCTACTCCGGCCATCGCTTCGGATGGGTTTGCTGCAAGCCATCGCGTTCAACGAGTCGCACCGAAGCGCGGGGTCGGCGTTGTACGAGATCGGGCACGTGTACCCGCCAGGAGATCGATCGAGTGAATTGCCGCCCGAGTACGAATCGCTCGGTGTGGCAATTGCTGGCCGCGATGCGACTGCGGCGATGGCGCTGTGGCGAGAACTCGTCGCAGCAATGGGGTTTGGCGCACGCGTCGACCAATCGTTGGTACCGGCCGGCCTTCACCCGACGCGATCGGCCACGTTGTCCGTCGGTCGCGATGTGGTCGGTGCTGTCGGAGAAATTCATCCGTTGGTTCTCGAACGACTCGGTGTCGCCGAGCGGGTTGCATGGCTGGAGCTCGATCTCACGCGTCTGCTTGCGGTCGAGCCGAAGGTTCCGCAATGGAAGCCGACGAGCCGATACCCGTCCTCGGACTTCGACATCGCTCTCGTCGCCGATGATTCGGTCACTGCTGAGCGAGTAGAGAAGGCGATCCGTCAGGCAGCTGGACCGATGCTCGTCGATCTGACACTCTTCGACGTCTACCGCGGCGCGGGTCTTGTCAGTGGCTCGCGCAGCCTGGCGTTCCGGCTTCGCCTCCAGGCGCTCGACCACACATTGACCGAGGCCGAAGTCGGCGAACTCCGAGCCAAAGTCATCACCTCGACCCAGAAATTGGCGCAGCTGCGGGCCTGACAATTCTTCGAATCGGAATCAGTTCCAGGCGAGGTCGTCGGGGGCATCGGCGAGCAACGCCTCTCGGCCGCCTGAACGGCGCAGAACGTTGCGCCAGAGGCCCTGCGGGTTCGGGGTGAACAAATCCGTTGCATCGCACGCGAGCGCGAGCCAGGAGCCCTCGCTGATCTCATCGTCCAGTTGCCCGGGTGCCCAGCCCGAATACCCTCGAAAAATCCGCAGGTTCTGGAGCCCGGAGATCTCACTTGGCAACTGCGAGAGATCAATGGTCCCGAGGCCGTGATCGAGGAGTGCGAAGCCAGATGCCAGTTCGTCGGCCCCGGCAGGGTCGGCAACGACCTCGGTGTCAGCCGGCCTCACGACTTGGCCAATTGCGATGAGAGTATTGGCTTGGACCGGGCCCCCCTCGAACACGACCCGAGGCTCGGCGAGTTCCTCCATCCATGGGCGCAATCCGGAAATTGCATCCTCGTTGGTCGGGCGATTGATGATGAGCCCAAGCGCTCCCTCGCTGCTGTGTTGCAGCATGTAAACGACCGTTCGGTGGAAGTTGTGATCTTCGAGGAGAGGCACGGCAATGAGGAGCGAGCCTTTCGTCGAAGGAATCGAGAGGTCTCCGAGATCCACACGGCCAGTCTGTTCTACGCAGCCATGATTTGCACGACGCATCGCCTGATGAATTCGATGAATTGCGAGATTGATTGCATGATCATGCATCAGGATGTATGATCATGCGTCTATGATTCGTGTAGGCATCATCGGCGCAAGCGGATTCACCGGGGTCGAATTGCTCCGTTTGGCTGCGTGTCACCCAGACTTCGAAGTCGTCGTCGCCACAGGCGATAGCCAGGCCGGCGTTCGGGCCGCAGCGTTGTATCCATCGCTCGCCGTGAGATATCCCGACCTCGTGTTCAGCGAATACGACCCGAGCCAGGTGGAGGGACTGGACCTCGTCTTTCTCGGACTACCACACGAGGCATCCATGCAACTCGCACCGGCGCTCGTCGGCAGTGTTGGATGTGTGGTCGATCTCTCGGCGGCCTATCGACTGAAGGACGCATCGCTGTATCCACGGTGGTACGGCTTCAGTCATGAACAACCGGCTCTTTTGGCTGAGGCTGTTTATGGCTTGCCCGAGTTCTACCGCAATGAACTCAAAGGGGCGAGGTTGGTGGCGACGCCTGGCTGTCACGTGACCGCCGCAAGCCTCGCTTTACAACCCCTCGTCGATCACGGTCTGATCGAGACGACAGGGGTGATTGTCAACAGCGCGACCGGAATCACTGGTGCAGGCAGGGCGCTCAAGCACAGCAGTATGTTCTGTTCAGTCGACGAGAACTATGAGGCCTACGGACTGCTCGACCATCGCCATACACCAGAGATCGAACAGGTCGTCGGTGCGCAGGTACTGTTCACTCCTCACCTCAGCCCGATGAACCGCGGAATCCTCGCAACGTGCTACGCCCGGCCAGCGATCGGCGCCGACGTTACGACAGAGTCGTTGATGGCTGCACTTCGCCACGCTTATGCCGACGAGTCGTTTGTGGTCGTTCGAGACGAGTCGCCCGCGACGAAGGCAACGCTGGGGTCCAATGCTGCTCACCTGACCGCTCGGTACGACGAACGGACGGGCACAGTGTTGGTGATCGCAGCGATCGACAATCTCACCAAGGGCGCGAGCGGCGGAGCCATCCAGGCCGCGAACGTTGCGCTTGGCCTCGATGAGACGGCGGGCCTCACGAGCGTCGGGCTCTATCCATGAGGGCGGAACAACTCGACCCATCGGGCGAAATTGGCTCGACGCCAGCGCTGAAGGCAGATGTGCTCGTCGAAGCACTGCCGTATATCCGCCGCTTCGCTGGCAAGACCGTGGTCGTCAAGTATGGCGGAAACGCGCTTGCGGGGTCGAGTGACGGAGACGCCCTGGCACTGTTCGCCCAAGACATCGTGTTGATGCATGCGGTCGGGATGCGGCCAGTCGTCGTGCACGGCGGCGGTCCCCAGATCAGTGACCTGATGCGCCGGCTCGGCAAGGTCGCCGAATTCCGCAACGGTCTGAGGGTCACCGATGCCGAAACGGTCGACATTGCCCGAATGGTTCTCGTCGGCCAGGTCAACCCCCAACTCGTGGCTGCGATCAACGTGCACGGACCCCTCGCAGTCGGCGTGTCAGGTGCCGATGCTGGGTTGATCGTTGCGTCTGCTCGTGACCCAGAACTTGGTTTCGTCGGTGATGTCACCGATGTCAACCCAACAATCGTCAACCGGTTGTTGAACGAGGAGTTGATTCCTGTCATCGCGACGATTGGCAGCGATCTGTCTGGTCAGGCCTACAACATCAACGCCGACACCGTCGCCGGAGCGATTGCGGAGGCACTCGGCGCGGAGAAGCTGGTGTACCTGACCGACATCGAAGGCCTTCGACGCGTCGTCGACGATCCAGCGAGTCTGATTCGCCAGACGACGCCGGACGAACTCGATGAACTGATGGCAGATGGCACCATCGGCGGGGGAATGATTCCAAAGGTCGAGAGCTGCGTCCATGCCGTCAGAAACGGTGTCGGCCGCTCGCACATTCTCGACGGGCGCATTCCTCATGTGCTCCTGCTCGAGGTGTTCACCGATGCTGGCATCGGCACGATGGTCAAACCGAACCAAATCACATCAAAATCAGCAGCGAACATTGGAGCTACGTCGTGAGTGGATCTATTTTCACCGACGACTCTCCGAGCCCGTTCATTCCGGTGTTCGCGCCGCCAACGGTCATCTTCGAGCGGGGAAGTGGAACCGAACTCTGGGACAAAGATGGCAAGCGATACCTCGACTTTCTGGGCGGGTTGGCCGTGATCGGACTCGGACACACGAATCCGGCGATCACTCGGGCGATCACCGAACAGGCGTCGAAGCTCGTACACGTTTCGAATCTGTTCGCCAATCCAGTCGCGATTGAAGCGGCTGGGATGGTCAACGACTTGATGCGCGAAGCAACGGGTGTCGACGGGCTGACGTTCTTTTGCAACTCTGGTGCAGAGGCAAATGAGGCTGCGCTGAAGCTGGCTCGAAAGTTCGGCGGCCGCGGACGCCACGTGGTGGTGTCGGCCTACGGAAGCTTCCACGGTCGCACGCTCGCTGCGCTGGCAGCCACGGGCCAGCCTGCCAAGCACGAGCCCTTCTTCCCGATGCCCGACGGCTTTCGCCACGTTGCCTTCGGCGACATCGAGGCGCTTCGGGCGGTGATCGATCCCACGGTCAGCGCTGTCTTGATCGAGACGGTGCAAGGCGAGGGCGGGGTCATTCCAGCGCCGCCGGGATACCTGAGCGATATTCGGGCGCTCTGCGACGAGCGGGGAATGCTGATGATGATCGACGAGGTCCAGACCGGGTTTGGGCGAACGGGCCGGTGGTTTGGCTTCCAGCACGAAAACGTCGTGCCAGACGTCGTGATGATGGCCAAGGCAATGGGCAACGGTTTTCCGGTTGGTGCGCTTTGGGCAAGAACTGCGGTTGCGACAGCATTTCAAGCGGGTGACCACGGCAGCACCTACAGCGGTACCGCTCTCGCCGCCGCGGTCGTTCGCGCCGTGATCACTGAGATGCGCCGAATCGACGCGCCGACACTCGCAGCCGACAAGGGTGCCTACTTCAGTAACGAACTGGCCAGAGTCACTGGTGTTGCGTCGGTTCGGGGTCAGGGGCTTTTGCTGGCGGCCGAACTGGCCGAGGGCCTCGACGCGAAGGTCGTCTACGGGCAGCTCCTGGCGCACGGCGTCGTGACCAACGCCGTGACGGCTACAGCGCTTCGATTCGCACCGCCGCTGACCGTGAGCTACGACGAAATCGACGAGGTCGTCGATGTGTTGTCGGCTGTGCTGGGTTCGCTCGGCGATGTGGACGACGAATGAAACCCCGCCACTTTCTCGATATCACCGACCTCACGACAGACGAGTTACGCGAGGTGCTCGCGCTCGGCGTGGCAGGGATCGACAGCCTCGGGCATCCGTTGCGGGGCTTGGGCGCGGCGTTGATTTTCGAGAAACCCTCGAACCGGACTCGCCAAAGCATGGAAATGGCGGTCGTCCAGCTCGGTGGTCATCCGGTATACACCCGAGGCGAAGAGGTCGGTTTCGACTCTCGTGAATCCGTCGAGGACGTGACCCAGATCATGGCTGGCTACCATGCGATATTGGCGGCCAGAGTCTTCGACCACGGCGTCGTTTCGCGGATGTCGGCCGTGAGTACGGTGCCCGTCGTCAATATGCTCAGCGATCACAGTCACCCGCTCCAGGCGCTTGCCGACGCAATGACAATGATCGAGGATTTCGGGGACCTTGCCGGGCTGTGCGTCGCCTACGTCGGCGACTACAACAACGTCGCGCGTTCGCTCAGTCAAGCAAGCGTGATGCTGGGTGCCCATGTTCGCCTCGGCTGTCCAGCGGGTTACGACGCGCTCGACGACGAGTTGCTGACGCTGAACGATCTCGGCCCAGGAACGGTGATTCAAACGAGCGACCCCTTCGTCGCTGTGAGCGGCGCCAACGTCGTGCACACCGATACCTGGACCTCGATGGGCCAAGAGATGGAAAAGGCCGAGCGCATGGAGGTCTTTGGTCACTACCAGGTGAACGCCGGTCTCATGGCTGGCGCCAGCGCCGACGCCACCTTCATGCACTGTCTTCCCGCCTACCGTGAGGTCGAGGTCGCATCTGACGTCATCGACGGACCGCGATCGCGCGTCTACCGCCAGGGACACAACCGGATGCACGCCGCTCGCGGACTGTTGGCCTTCCTGGCCGGGGTGCGCCGCGACGAACAATTTCCGCCAAACGATCCGAGTCCAAAGACCACACATGATCGCCCACGCCGAGGAGAAGCCGGATGACGACCAAAGTTCAGCGCCAGCAAACAATCTCCCGACTGATTGGAAAGCACCCGGTGACCAGCCAACCGCAACTGCTCGACTTACTCTCGATCGAGGGCATCTCCGCCACCCAGGCAACCGTGTCACGCGACTTGGAAGACCTCGGGGCCGTGAAGGTCAGGGTTCCTGGCGGTGACACCGTGTACGCCATTCCCGAGTACGAACCAAACCGAATCGCGCCGGAAGACCATCTTCGGCGGGTGATGGGGGAATGGGTCGCAGAAGTTCGCCATGCCCATCACAACGTGATCATTCGCACGCCTCCCGGCTGTGCGCATGTCGTTGCGTCGGCGCTTGATCGGTCCGGGATCACGGGGGTGCTCGGGACGGTTGCTGGTGACGACACTTTGCTCGTCATCGCCGACGAGACGACGACCGGAGCGAAGCTGGCCGCGAAGCTACGAGACCTGGCGGGCGTGGACGCGGTGCGGTCATGAGCGAGGATGATCTGCTTGGTCACCAGACGTTGTGGCACGGCCGCTTCGAGGGCGGGCCGGCAGCCGAGTTGATGGCGTTCACGGAGAGCCTGTCGTTCGACAAGCGACTGTGGCCCGACGACATCGAGGGATCTCGTGCCCATGTCCGCGGCCTTGCGCGAGCGGATCTGATCAACGCGATCGAACTCGACTCGATACTGCTCGCACTCGACCAAGTTTCCACTGAATTGTCGACCGGGTCCTTCGCCTACGTCGAGAGTGACGAAGACATCCATACGGCAATCGAATGTCGCGTCACGGAAATCGCCGGTCAGGCCGGGGGGAAGTTGCATACCGGTCGGAGTCGTAACGATCAGTCGGCGACTGGTGTGCGGTTGTGGCTCAAGCGCGAACTGAAGGTGATCGCGCAACGAATCGTTGGCCTTCAAACGGTGTTGGTCGAACGAGCGGCCGAGGTGGGTGACGCTTACCTGCCCGGCTACACCCACATGCAGCGGGCACAACCGGTGCTGCTTGCTCATCACCTGCTCGCGCACGGGTGGGCGCTCGGGCGTGACCTTGACCGGATTCGAGACACGATGGCTCGGGTCGATATCTCCCCGCTCGGCGCCGGGGCGCTGGCTGGATCGTCACTACCGCTCGATCCAGCGGCGACCGCCCGGGATCTCGGGTTCGGCGCGACCTTTCGCAATTCCCTTGACGCCGTTGGTTCTCGCGATCACGTCGCTGAGGCATTGTTCGACCTGACCATGATCGCGATCAATCTCTCGCGGATTGGCGAGGAGTGGGTTATCTGGACCACCGAAGAGTTCGGATTTGCGTCGCTTGACGACGGGTACGCCACCGGCTCGTCGATGCTGCCGCAGAAGAAGAATCCCGACATCGCAGAGCTCGCACGAGGCAAGGCGGGTCGCGTGATCGGCGATCTGACGGGCCTTCTTGCGACGATGAAGGGCCTTCCGCTCAGCTACAACCGCGACTACCAGGAGGACAAGGAGCCGTTGTTCGACGCAATGGACACGGTTCGGCTCGGACTGGGCGCGCTCACGGGGATGATCGCTACGGCGACGTTTGCCATTGATCGGATGCAGGCTGCCGCCGACAGTGAGGGCGGCTCCGCAACCGACCTTGCCGAGTGGCTGGTCGTCCGCGGGGTTCCATTTCGAGAGTCCCACGCAATCGTGGGCGCCCTCGTACGGACCTCGATCGCTGGCGGTGGTTCGCTACGTCAATTGGTCGCTGACCACCCTCGCCTCGGGCCCGATGCTGCGACGCTCGTGGCTCCTGGCGTCTCAGTGACCCGACGCACGACCGCTGGCGGAGCGGGTCCGGCGGCCGTCGCTGTCCAAATCCGTGAGTTTCGGTCGGCGTTGGACGCCTGGTCGGCATGGGCCGAGGACGGTTCTGCACCAGGGGGCGGCGAGTGACGTTCGTTCATCCGATTCGTGTTCGATATGGCGAATGCGACATGCAGCGCGTCGTCTTCAACGCCAACTACCTCGCCTACTGCGACGACGCCGTCGATACGTGGTTCAGACGGGCGTTGACGCCCGATGGGGCGGCGTGGGACAGCCTCGGATTCGACTTCATGCTCAAGACCCTCACCATCACCTGGGCTTCACCACTGTTGTTTGGTGAGACTGCGGACCTGGCGTGCAGCGTCGGCCGGTGGGGCACGACCAGTTTCGACGTTCTCGTCGAGGGCGCTGTCGACGGCGAGCCTCGGTTCAGCACGCGAATCACCTATGTAAGTGTGATTCCAACGCTGAATCGACCCACGCCAATCCCGAGCATCGTTCGCGAACTTCTGGGATGATCTCCTGCTGACCCACCCCGGCCGGTCAGCCTGTCATTCGTTGCTGAGCCAGACGATGTCCCGGCCGTGATACCCGACGTGGGCGAGGATCTCGTCGTTCCCGAATGGGAACGACATCAACTGCAGGTCAGCATGGTCTCGAGTCGCCGGCTCCATCCGAAGCCAGAGCAGCGGTGAATCGTCCGTGGAGGTAGCGCCAGCGCGTTCGATCGCGCCTCGTACCGCGGCCTGGGTGGGCTGTGGCAAGTACTGCCAGACGATCGAATGAAAGACGACGGTCGCCGCTCCTTCTCGAAGCCTGGACGAGAGCTGAGCAGCCAACCAGTCGCCGGCGTCAGCTTGCTCAATGGACATGGGAACGTGACTCGCTATGTCGATCGCTGTGTGAAGGCGTTCGAACCGTTGCATCTGATCTGGCCAGACAAACGACATCGAGGTGGTTCGACCCGAGTCGGTATGAATGTCGATCGGGACGATGTCGCTCGCCCGTCTGCGACACACCGTGACGTCGAACGACTTTGTCGTACCACGCCGGGCTAACTGTGGAGGGGGAGTGCACCACCAGTCGGGACCAAAGCTGAGGCTGCTGCTTTCAGCACCCCACGTTGTCGTGGCGGACTCGTATCGATAGTGATCCCAGCAGGAGAGCAATCCTGCCGAGCTGCCGATTTCGAGCTGGTCGAGCGGCAAGCGATAGCGCTGACCGATCAGTTCGAAGCCGCTCGCAAGTACAGCGGCGCGGCCGACTTCGTTGGTTTGCACGTTGCGGCACACGCCACTTCGAAACTCGTCCGAGAAGCGATGGACCGTTGCCAAGAAGTCTGAGAGGACGTCCTGCGAGCCATCCCAGACACCGCCGCACGATGGATAGTGACGGGCGAGGTCGGGTGCATGGCCGGCAAGCGCGAGTCGGTGAGCGCACGCGAGATACCGCAGCGGAAGTGCGTCGTGCTGGGGCCGTTCGCTGACGCCGTCCAACATTGATTGGGTCACACCGTGGCGGTCGTAGTCGTCGATCAAACCTGTGAGCAGTGATCCGTACAGCGCCGATCCGATCGCAGAGCACGACCACGCCTGCGCGACCAGGGACTCGCGTACGGTAAGCGGGGCCGCGCTCACCTCGGTCCATCCGGGGCGGATGAGCTGCCGATCATCGTTGCAGAGCCTCGTCGACGATTTCCATCACGGTTCGAACCGGTTCGCCAGGCTGGACCTCGTGGACCGCCCATGTTGCACCATTTCGTTCGAAGTGCCCCATCGAGTGATCGTCTGTCACGGTGACAGCGAAATCGAATCCGTCGAGCGAACCGCGCTCGATGCGGACGCAATCGACCAGTTCTGCAAACCGGTCGGGTGTGATCGTTGTGAAGTAGACCCCTTCGTAGTGAGCCGCGCGCCGCACGGGTGCGAGGTTCGCGCCGCGGGCGCCCATCCAGAACGGCACCCGTGGTCGCTGGACGCCCGTCGGTGCGAGCGTGATTCCGTCGATCATGAAGTGCGTGCCGCTGTGCACGACGTGGTCACCGCGAAGCAGCGCGTCGAGCACCGGAACGCCTTCGTCCATCATCGACCCACGAACTCGGGGATCCAATTCCTCGCCGGTTCGAGTCAGTTCGCCGCCCGAATCGACGCCGAGACCGAGACCGAGGGTGAGGCGGCCGGCGCTGACAAGATCGAGTGTCGCAACCTCGCGCGCAAGCTTCAGCGGCCGTCGCCTGGCTATGGGCGTGACCATTGGGCCGAGGCGGATCCGTTCGGTGCGCATCGCGATCGCAGTCAACATGATCCAGGGATCGGCGATTTGCTTCGCCTGCTCGATCGGACGAAGCAGGTGGTCCCAGACGAACACGCCGTCCCATCCTTGCTCCTCGGCGGCGACCGCGATGTCGACGAGCGCCACTGGGTCGCTGAGCGGCCCGAACGGCGGCAATGACAGGGCGTGACGCATACAGCCCACCGTAACAACAGGCATCGACATCGTACGGCGGCGAACACTGGCGGTTGTCTCGCGAAATGGACTGGAATTCGGCGCCCGAGCTGGCAGCATGGTCTACGTATGCACCTTCTCGACGATCTCGACAGGCGTGGACTGATCCACGACACCACCGATCGATCTGCGCTGGCAGCGCGCCTGGCGAACGGACCGATTGGTCTCTATATCGGGTTCGATCCAACGGCAGATTCGCTCCACGTCGGGCACTTGGTGGGCCAACTCTTCATTCGACGGATCCAGCTGGCTGGTCACCGGCCGTTTCCTCTCGCAGGCGGGGCGACCGGAATGGTCGGGGATCCGGGCGGACGAAGCGAGGAGCGCAACCTGTTGGATATCGAAACGTTGCGCCACAACGTCGACTGCATCAAGGTCCAGCTCTCTCGGCTGCTCGATTTCGAGCCCGGACCATTCCAGGCGACGTTGGTCAACAATGCGGACTGGACCAACGAGATCAGGTTGATCGACTTCCTTCGAGACGTCGGCAAGTATGCAACCGTCAACCAGATGCTGGCCAAGGATTCTGTACGCAGTCGGCTCGAGACCGACAACGGCATCTCGTTCACCGAGTTCAGCTATGCCCTGCTGCAGGCGAACGACTTCAGGCAC
>JANOQU010000465.1:0-12117 GCA_031422355.1 Actinomycetes bacterium | reverse complement strand
CGTCGCCACGACGTCGTCTGGATTGGTCGGCACTCCATGCAACGAATGAACGAAGTACATCCATGACGACCCATCGAGGCCGGCCAACATCGGCTCGTGCGGCTTTCGGATGATCAGCCGATTCCATTGCATCTGTGGGCGCTTGACGCCCGGCGGAATCCACTCGATCATCCCCGGAATGACTCCAAGGCCCGTCGCCCCTAGATCCTCATCGCTTCCGTCGAAGAGCATCTGCATGCCGACGCAAATTCCGAGGAACGGCCGACCCGACGAAACAACGTCATGGACGACCGCCTCGAGCCCGGCTTCTCGAAGGGCTCGCATGCATGCTCCGAACGCCCCGACGCCCGGCAGCACCACAGCGTCCGCGTCACGGATGAGTCCGGCGTCGCCGGACAATCGAGCCGCGCCACCCACCCGTTGCAGTGCCTTCTCTGCCGATCGCAGATTGCCGATGCCGTAGTCGATCACGGCAATCGACGGTGTCGTCACAGCACACCTTTTGTGGACGGCAGCGACGCACCTTCCACGCGAACTGCATCGCGAAGGCAGCGAGCAAGGCCTTTGAACGTGGCCTCGATGATGTGGTGCACGTTGCGACCACGTTTGAGGGTGACGTGCAAGGTGATGCCGGCCGCGGTCGCGAAACTGGCGACTGCGTGCTCTGCGAGTTGAGGATCGAACGCCGGAGTCCCGAGCGGCAGACTTTCCGGAAGTTCAACGTCCCAAACAACGAAGGGCCGCCCCGAAAGATCGAGGGCAACCTCCACGAGCGCCTCGTCGAGCGGATACAGGCCACTCGCAAACCGACGCATGCCGACCTTGTCTCCAAGGGCCTCGCGGAATGCTTCGCCAAGCGTGATTGCAACGTCTTCGATGGTGTGGTGGGTATCGATTTGCAAATCACCGGTTGCCTGAATCGAGATGTCGAAGCCCCCATGGCGACCGAGTTGGTCCAACATGTGGTCATAGAACGGGATTCCGGTGGAAACCGATGTGGCACCAGTGCCATCGAGATCGATCGAGAGCGAGATCGCGGTCTCTTTCGTCGTCCGTGATCGAGTCGCGGTCCTGTGAGTCATGGTCATTGCAGTACCTCACGCAGCGCTCGAATGAAGATGTCGTTCTCGTCAGCGGTTCCGACAGTGACCCGCAAGCAGTTCTCCAGTCGCGGCCAGCCGCTGCAATCCCTCACGAGCACGCTGTGCCCGAGCAAGGCGTTCCAGACGTCTTTGCCCGCCCGCTGTCGTGGCCTGAAGAGCACGAAGTTCGCCCCGCTCGGCCAGAAATCCACCGCCAAGTCGGCGAAGGCACTCTGGATCCGCTCGCGTTCGGCGATGATCGAGCTGACACGGGCCTCCATGTCATCGACGTATCGCAACGCCAGGCGGCCGGCGATCTGCTTCGCGGCGTCGAGATGGTACGGCAGGATCACTTTGTCCAACTCCGCCACCAGCCATGACGGCCCGATCAGGTAGCCGAGGCGGGCACCGGCCATCGACCAGGTCTTGCTGAACGTGCGAGTCACGACGAGGGGGACGTCCTCGTCGATCATGTCGATTGCGGACCACTCGGCGAACTGGCCGTAGGCCTCGTCGACAACGACCATGCCCGGCGCACACTTCAGCACCGCACGCAGATTCTGCTCCGGTTCGACCAAACCGGTCGGATTGTTCGGCGAGCACAGGAACGTCACGATCGGCCGGTGCTCGGCACAGATCCGTTCCACCTCGTCGAGATCGAGCGTGAAGTCGGCGCGCCGTTCACCTTCGGCAACCTCTGCCCCTGTGAGCCGTGCAATGTGGGCGTGCAGTTGATACGTCGGCTCGAATGTCGCGACCGTGCGGCCGGGGCCGGCATAGGTCAACAACAGGGTCTGAAGCACCTCGTTCGAACCATTCGCAGCGAACACCTGATCAGGGCGAACATTGTGGATCTCTGCGATCGCAGCCCGGAGATCCGTGGCAGCTCGATCTGGATATCGGTGCCATTCGACCCGCGAGAGTTCGGCGGCGAACGCGTCCTGCCACGCGGCCGGCGGAGCCGTAGGAGACTCGTTCGTATTCAGTCGAACCTGCACCGACACCTGTGGGGAGTGGTAACCCTCCAGCGCGGCGAGAGAGTCGCGAACGGGTATACGGGCCACCTGCGCAGGCTAGCCAGACGGCTGTCGAAGTCGCGAACGTATTGGCGAACCGGTCAGCCACGGTCCAGAATGCGCCGATGAGTTACCCCTCGAAAGCAGAGATCGGCGCAGTCATCGAGGGAATCGAGTCCTTTCGATCCCGTTCGGCAAGCCTCGCCGAACCGTTGATTGGGACCCCCAACGAAGATCTGCTGGCAACGCTTTGGGAGGCGGAACGCTCGCTCAAAACTGCATTGCGTGCCCTACAACGAGCACAGAAGTTGGCTCAATAACGGGCAGCCGACATCAGCCCAAAAATGGCAACGGCCCCTTGCGGGGCCGTCGCACTGCGATGCCAGGCGGCGGATCCCGGCATCGCCCGCAAACCAGGTGGCGGGAACCTGGTTGGTGAAGGCAGTGTACACCAGCATCCGGTCAACGCAAGTTCACTACTTTGGCAAACCTGGCCGTTAGGTCGCCCTGCTGGAAAGCAGCGACGACGGACAAATGTCCTCGAGACGACAGTCAGCGCATCGGGGCTTCTTGGCATCGCACACCCGGCGACCATGCAGGATCGTGCGCAAACTGAACGGTCCCCTGTCATTTCCCGCCAGATAGCCGCCGAGTTCCAGCTCCACCTTGACGGGATCTACCAGGGTTGTGAGGCCGAGTCGCTGACCGAGTCGCAAGACATGGGTGTCGACCGGCAGTCCAGGCAACCCAAACGCCACGCTGCGCACGACGTTGCCCGTCTTGCGGCCCACGCCGGGCAATGTCACCAGGTCATCGAGGGAAGTGGGAACCTCACCATCGAATCGTTCGACCAGCATGCTCGCCATCCCGATCAGGCTCTTGGTCTTGTTCTGGTAGAAGCCGGTCGAACGGATGATCTCCTCGACTGCGCCGGGGTCAGCGGCGGCCAATGTTGCCGGGGTCGGATACGCCGCAAACAGTTGGGGGGTCACCACATTGACACGGGCATCGGTGGTCTGAGCCGACATGATCGTCGCTACCAGCAGCTCGAAGGCATTGCGGTGGTTCAGCTCGCAGATCGCCTCTGGATAGATCTCTGCCAATCGCCGAGCGACTTCACGTGTACGACTCTTGGGCGTTCTCGGTCCAGCCACAGCCCAAGCCTACGCATGCCCTTGTCATGGCCACCGGACAGTGACCGATAGCCTCCCTCCGATGGAATCGGCAATCGTGAGCAGTCCCCTCGCTCCAGCCGACATCGACTCGATCGACCAATTGATCGCCGTCGCAGCACTGGAGCGCGGATACCGGCCTGTCTCGGATCAATTCTGGCTTGACCTGCACAACCCACAGAACGCTCCTCAGATCAGTGTCAGGTTCCACGATCAGAACGATTGCCTTCTCGCCTATGTCCAGGGATCGAACATGGGCAACGAATGGACCTTCGAATCCGTCACCTACGACGACGGCCAAGTGGCTGGCGCAGCATTATCTCGAGCCCTCGATGTCGCTCTCAACAGCGCCGCTGATTCCGGCGGCTCCGAAGTTGTCTGGTTGGTTCAGGGGCCAACGGCCCAGCACGAATTGATCGCTTCGGTCCGGGGCCTCGCGGCCGATCGCCACCTTCATCAAATGCGACGAGCGATTCCAACGGGCTTGCCCTTCCAGATCGCCACCCGCGACTTCAATCCAGGGCTCGACGTCGATTCCTGGGTCGCCGTCAATGCGCGGGCGTTCGCATGGAATCCCGAGCAGGGTGGATGGACCGCTGAGTCACTCCGCGCTCGGATGAGCGAGCCCTGGTTCGATCCGGCCGGATTCCTGATTCATGAGCGTGACGGGCGACTCGCAGGATTCTGCTGGACCAAGGTCCACCCTGGCGACTTGAACAATCCGGCCCTGGGCGAGATCTATGTCGTCGCTGTCGACCCCGACTTCCACGGATTCGGCCTCGGTCGGGACCTGACTCTGGCAGGATTAGAACATCTCGCGAGCCGAGGCATTCGCACCGGCATGCTGTTCGTCGACGGCGACAACGTCGCGGCTATGCGGGTCTACGACCGGCTCGGATTCGTGATTCAACGAACCGACTCGATGTTCCGCGGCGCATTGAATACCCGCCAATCGAACGTCCACCTCGAATTTCCGAAAGCCAACTGACCCATGAGCAACGATGTCGAAGATCTTCCCCGTTGGAGCGTGACAGACCTCCACGAGTCATTCAGGTCGCGAAGCTTCCGAAGCGCAGTGGAACAATCTGGCGCCGATACCGATCGGCTCGAAACGTTGTTCGACGAGCGCGGCATCAGGGCAATCGCGCCACGAACTGCGACGCCCGCCGACGGCAATGACGCCGACGAGGTGATCGACCGTTACAACTCTTGGCAGCGCGACCTCGATCTCCTCGACGCGTATGTCTACGCCACCGTTTCGACCAACAGTTTCGACGGCGAGGCGCAGTCCCTGGCCAGTGAACTCGACAGCCTGGCAGCACGTGGTCGGCCACTACTCGCTCGTTTCGTCGACTGGGTCGCAGCGCTCGGGCCGGAAACGTTGGCATCGGTCAGTTCGCAAGCACGAGAGCATCTCGGGCCATTGCTCCGCCTGGCGGAACGTTCCGAGCACCAGATGTCAGAAGTGGAAGAAGGTTTGTACGCCGAACTGAATTCGTCGGGAGCAGACGCCTGGTATCGCCTCCACTCAGACGTCACGTCGCAACTCGTCGGCGAGGTTCGTCAAGGTGGCGCGGACTCGCGGCGGATGCCAATGGCGGCCATCCGAGGCTTGGCAACCCATGCCGATCCAGCCGTGCGTCAAGCCGGTTACGACGCAGAGATGTCGGCCTGGCCGACGATTGCGGTGGTTTGTGCCGCTGCCATCAACGGTTTCAAGGGCGATGCGAACGTCGTCAATCGGCGACGTCATTGGGCAACTCCCCTCGACGCCTCGCTGTACGCCAACAGCGTCAGCCGACCCACGTTCGACGCAATGAACGCCGCAGTGTTGTCGTCGCTTGGCGACTTCCGAACATGGATGCGAGCCAAGGCGCGACTCCACGGCCATCACGGTGGTTTGCCATGGCGTGACCTCGTCGCTCCGCTGCCGACGGCGCCAGCCGAGATCACATGGGACGATGGCCTCCAGATCGTACGCAACGCATTCGGTTCATACGGTGGCTCCCTCGGCGGACTCGTCGATCGCGCGATCGACGAACGTTGGATCGATGCTGGGGCTCGCGAGGGCAAGCGCGGTGGCGCGTTCTGCATGCCGTTCTTCGATGATCGATCGCTCGTGTTCCTCAATTGGACGGGCAGCGTCGACTCGGCGCAGACCACTGCTCACGAACTCGGACACGCGTACCACAACACCCAACTGACCCATCGCACGCCGTTGCAGAGTCGCCTCCCGATGGCGCTGGCGGAGACGGCCAGTATCTTCTGCGAGACCCTGGTGGTGGAAGAGGGACTCGGGCGCCTCGACGGCGCGGACCGTCTGGCGTTGCTCGACGTCGATCTGCAGAGCTCGAACCAAGTCATCGTCGACATCCACAGCAGATTCCTTTTCGAGACCGAGCTCTTCGCTCGTCGACAGCGACGCACACTGGGCGTCGATGAACTCAACGACATGATGTTGAATGCCCAGCTCAACGCATACGGCGACGGCCTCGACCAGACCACTGCGCACCCGTATATGTGGGCCGTCAAGGGCCATTACTACGGGAGCCACTTTTACAACTGGCCGTATACCTACGGCTTGCTGTTCGGGCTCGGGCTCTTCGCTCGCTACCAATCCGACCCGGATCGATTCCGCAGTGGCTACGACGACCTGCTGTCTCGCTGTGGCATGAACACCGCCGAGGAACTGGGCGCTGCGTTCGATCTCGACGTGACCGACGAGGGATTCTGGATGGCAAGCATCGACGTCCTGCGTCGACGTATGGCGGACTACGACCGGCTGGTGGATGAGCTCGGCTTGTGACTCCTGACCGCCGACTGACACGCTACGACGCAACGCGCGAGCAACTCGGAGAGATCCTGGCCGGCGAACCGCGGTACCGGATTGACCAGGTCTGGGCGGGCCTCTACGAACAACTTGCCGACCCTGAGCAACTGACATCGATCCCGAAGGCCCTCCGTGCCCGACTCGACGAGGCGCTGCCGCCAGCGTTGACCACGGTCGTCGAGCGAGTCAGTGATGGCGGCGACACGATCAAGTATCTGTTCGAACTTGAGGGCGGCAGCCGAATCGAGACCGTGCTGATGCTCTACCCCGATCGCGTCACGGTGTGCGTCAGCAGCCAGGCCGGTTGCGCGATGGGTTGTGGCTTCTGCGCAACGGGCCAAGCCGGCTTCACCCGGCAACTGACGACAGGAGAGATCGTCGAACAAGTGGTGCGGGCTGCTCGCAAGGCCAAGCAACTCGACCGTCGGCTCGCCAACGTCGTCTACATGGGGATGGGCGAGCCGCTCGCGAACGAGGCTGCGGTTTGGGCGTCGGTCGAGCGCATCCACGACGACATCGGACTCGGTGCTCGCCACCTCACGGTCTCGACAGTGGGCGTCGTGCCAGGAATCAAGAAGTTGGCCGAATGGCCAATGCAAGTCAATCTCGCCGTCTCACTCCACGCTGCCAACGACGAATTGCGCAACGAGATGGTGCCGATCAACCGTCGCTATCCGTTGGCTGTTCTGATGGAGGCATGCTCGCAATACCTCGTCGCCAAGGGTCGTCGGCTGAGCTTCGAGTGGGCTCTGATTGCTGAAACCAACGATCGCGATCGTGATGCTCGAGAACTCGCGGCGCTGTGCAAGGCCCTACCGCTCGCCGCTCACGTCAACATCATTCCGCTCAACCCGACTCCTGGATACCTGACGCGCGGCACGTCGTTGGCGAGAGTTCACGAGTTCCGGGACACGCTGGAGAGCTACGGCGTCAACGCAACGGTTCGGCGTAACCGTGGGACCGACATCGATGCTGCCTGCGGGCAACTCGCGGCCGGCCAGCCTGTCCAACCCGTCACCCTGGGGCGTCGTTCAGGTACTTCGGATTCGCAACCCTGAGCTTGTCGCGTACCGTCGCCCAGATCGCCTCGCGGACGGACTCGTCGGTCATCGGGTCGATGTCGCCGTTGCGGATAGCCAGAGCGAGTTCGGCCTCATCGTTGACGCCGAGTTCGGCCATCCGACGTGCGTGAGCGTGTGCCTGGTCAGTACCGAGGCGAAGTTCACGCTCGACGATGGCGAGTACATTGATCGCAACACGGGCATGGAACTGCAGCCGCCCCGAGGTCGAATTCATCACGTCCCGTTCGATCCATTCGCGAACGGACTCAACCAACTCAGCGGCAGATGGGGCGTCGTGCGGGTTCACCAGCGACCTGCCAAAGCGAGAAAGATGTCATGCTCGTTCTCGCAAACGCGTCGGCCGATCGCTGCTAATTCGTGACTCCGGACGGCACCGGTGAGATGCGACTGGGCTTGCCCAATGCAGATGATGCCCCACTTCAGTGTTCCGAGAACCTCCCACCAACGAACGACATCGGCGTCGACGGCTCCTCCCCCGGCTTGCTCGTACGCGTCGAACAAATCCTGGTACTCGCCGACGCCGGCTACCGGTTTGGGTGATCCGAACCGCCAGGCCTTCACGCACAACCAGCCCAGGTCCTCCATCGGGTCGCCGACATGGGCAAGCTCCCAGTCGAGTACTGCTCGCAAACCCGACGGCCCGACCATCAGGTTTCCGAGGCGAAAGTCGCCGTGGACAATCGTTTGGCGAAGCGAGTCCGGACGGTTGGCCTCCAGCCATCGAAACGCAAGCTCGAACGTGGGATGAGGGCGACCGGACAGCATCAGGACGTCGCGATATTGGCGGACCTGGTCGACGGCCGCAAGACTGGGGGCAGAGGCGAGCGGGATGGCGTGAAGCCGTGCCAGCGCACGCGCGCAATCGATGGTCAGAGTTTCTCGCGCGTCAGCAAACATTTCGTCACGCAAGATCTTGCGGGCGATCGTCTCGCCCTCGACATGGCTCAACACCGTGTATGCAGCGCCCAAGTCGCTGAGGCCAGTCGATGCCGCGACGACCTCTGGCACTGGAACCCCTGCGGCATGAGCCGCTCGCAACACTTCGACTTCGATTCCCATGTCCCGCACGTCGCCAGCGCGTTGGCGCTGCAGGATCATCGGATGATTATTCGCTTCGAACCGCCAGGTTTCCCTCGACGCACCACCGGAGAGCTGGTGAAGTCCCGTGATCTGGACACCGTCAAGAACGCTTGAGAGCGCGGCCTGCATCTCGTTGGTCATCAGCAGTTTGCGGCCACCGTCGGGTACGGATTGACCGCTGCCCCTCCGCCGGGATGGATCTCGAAATGGAGATGCGGTGTCGAGAACTGGGCGTTACCCGTCTCACCGACGAAGCCGATGACCGTACCTTTCACGACCGCTCCGAGCGCGGCGTATCCGTCCAGGTGGGCGTAGTAGTAGCGGTTGCCGTCGACACCGTAGAACGAGATCGTTGTTCCACCGAGGGTGTTGGTGCGGGCAACCGCCTCCCCGTCGACGATGGCGACGATCTCGGTTCCCTTGGCGCTGATCATGTCGACACCTTGGTGCGTACGACCGCCAGAGCGCGCTGCACCGTAGGTATCGCCGAATGCCGTGGCTCCCTGAATCGGACAGACCCAATCGTCTCCCTGGCCGTAGATGATTCCCGATCCGAGCAGCGGTCGAGCGCCTGCACCGCCACCTCCGGTCGTTCCACCCGATGATCCGCTCGAGGCATTGTTGATGCTTGCGGCACCAGCACCCTCGTCACCACCGTCAGAGCCACCACCCTCGGCAGCGATGGCAGCCGCCTGGTCCTTCTCGAGTTGCTCAGCGGCCTGACGCTCGGCTGTTTCGATGTCCTTTTGGCGCTGAGCCTCCAATGCCTGAACGACAGCTTCGTCGTTCAGACGGTCCTTCTCGACCACTTTCAGACGCTCGACTTCATCCTCGGCATCCCTTTGGCGCTGTTCGAATTCACGCTGAGCAGCTTCGACCGCGGCGACGGTTTCGACGACTTCCTGCTTCTTCTCATCGAGCTGCTTGCCGAGATCGTCGTATCGATCCATCTCCGACGCCGATGCCTCGTTGACAATGGCGACCAATACGACTGTCTGGGCCTGCTCGGTCGGGCCGACGTTTCCGGTGAGTAGGTCGATGCCGGTCGTTCCCGTTCCGAGATAGCGGTTCACGGCAACCGTTTCCACACTCTTCTGAAGCGCATCCACCTGCTTCTGGAGAGCTTCGACTTCAGCGTCGAGTTGGGCCTTCTGATCGGTCAAGAGATCCAGCTTCGTCTGCGCCTGCGACCAGGCATCCACAGCGTCGTTGGCTCTGTCGCGCGCCTGCGCAATCGCCCGAGCAGCGTCCTCAGCCGTCTCGCCGTCTTCGTTCTGGGCACGCGCAATTCCGTGGCCCGACGCCGGAATCGCGACGACCAGCAGGGCCAGCGCGAGGAACACGGAGCCGAATTTGCGCATGACCAGCGCAATCTACCAGCGCGATCTGGATCGCTTCCGGCATGTCGGGCCAACATTAGGGTTTGTCGAGCATGCTCATCCCGGTTCTCGATCTCGATCAAGTCAGCTTCGTTCGCGACGGGCGCAGGATCCTCGACGACATCAGCTGGCAAGTCACTCACGACCAACGATGGCTGATTCTCGGAGCCAATGGATCGGGCAAGACGACGATGGTCCGAATCGCTTCGATGTACGAGCATCCGTCAACTGGTTCGGTCAGCGTGCTGGGCGAGCGATTGGGGCAAACTGACGTACGCATCCTGCGGCGCCGAATCGGCGTGATGTCTGCTGCGCTCGGTGCACAACTCCGGCCAGCGCTCTCAGCAGTCGATGTCGTCGTCACCGCCCGCTATGCCGCACTCGAGCCATGGTGGCACAGCTATTCGGACGCAGACTACGAACGTGCCAACGCATGCCTCAAACAGATGGGCGTCGGGCAATTCGCCAAGCGCAGCCTCGGCACGTTGTCGTCGGGCGAACAGCAACGAGTGCTTCTCGCCCGGGCGCTGATGAACGAACCGGACCTGATCGTTCTCGACGAGCCCGGCGCGCGACTGGATCTCGCCGGTCGGGAACAACTCGTCGACGCGCTCGGCGACCTGGCCAACGACATCGATGCCGCACCGATGGTGCTCGTGACTCATCATGTCGACGAAGTGCCGCCCGGGATGACCCACGCCCTGTTGCTACGCGACGGCAAGACATTGATCAAGGGTCCGATCGACGACGTGCTCACGGCTGAATCCCTCAGCGAGTGCTTCTCGATGTCGTTGGTATTTGAGCGTCGCGCCGACGGACGCCTTACAGCCTATTCTCGGCAATCACCCTGACCAGGCGGTCGCGACTGCGATTGATCTCATCGTGGAGGGCTCGCTCCATCAGGCCTGCGGTCCACAGGGATCCGCCGTAGTACAGCCTCATCTCCATCAAGCTTGCGCTGCCCACAGGTTCGACTCGGGCCTCCAATTCCCAAGCCCCGTGCTGGCGACCGTCGAATTCCCGACGTTCGAACTTCACTGCTCGACCGGGATCGCACATCGTTCGGACCATCGTCAACCGCTTCGAACGTGCAAACGGCCCCAAACGGGCCCGTAGTTCGACATCCCATGCTGGCGGTCCGTCGGCGTCGGCGGTGTCAACCGGCGTTGCCGAATGAACGAGGCCCATCCAATCCGGGTAACGGGACAGATCGTCGATCCATCCGAACAGTTCGTCCGGAGCACACGGAGCCGACAGTTCGGCGGTGAGTTCCACGACACGCAGTATCGCCGCTCCTTGACGAACTCCTCATCGTTTCTTCACAGGTGGTCCTCATGATCAACCCATGAACATCACCAAGCACACACTCGGCGCCGCAGCCCTCACCTTGACGCTCACCATTGGGGGTGCGTCCGTCGCCCTTGCGGGAGACAACGAAGGTGGCGCCGACCGCGAAGCCAAAATCGCTCAGATCTGCGCCGACCCGGACGCAGCCATCGCCAAGTTGACGGAACGGCAGACCAAGGTTTCTGAGCGAATCGCCAAACTCACCGAATTGCGAACCAAAGCCACGGAGGCCGGCCGGACCAAGCTGGTCACCAAGATCGAACGCCGGCTCGACAGACTGCAGACGGCCCTCGATCGCATCGCGATCCGGATCGACAAGGCGCCGACCTGGATCGCCGAGAACTGCTCCTGATCCAAGCAGGATCCCGACGTCTGCAGTATTCAGCCGGGCCGCTGCTGACCGCGAAATGCGCGGGACAGCAGCGGGCTGGAGGCACCCAGCACGCCGCCAAGATCATCCCGTTCGTCGAACTCGAATCGCCACGGAATTGCTTGCGTCTCGTCAGTGTCCAGTTGTCCGAGAGGCCGGATCTCGCCGACGGTGACTTCGGCGTCGAGTTGATCGTCGACTGGTTGCTCGGAATCTGCGGAGTCCATCGAGCCCATCGCAAGTGTCAGTTGCTCGGGATCACCTGAGGACTCTGACCGACGGGCCTTGCGATTCGGTCGAGCCCGAGCAGTCGCTGCGCTCTCTGAAACCCGGAAGAGGCGGGGGCGTGACTCGCGGCGATCGTCGAGTGTCCATCCCCGCGGCACCACCATTGCATCGGCGTGACGACGACAAACCAGGCCCATCCGCCCGTGCGCGCCATCGTCGGGAACGACCTCGAGCCAGACCAGCAATTGTCCGCCGTCCATGCCATACGCGACAGCAACCGGTGCGGAGCATCCGGGACGTTCGCACTGTCGGGTCACGGTACAACGGTACTACCCGACCAGTGCCGCATGACGCACAAGGTTCAGCGATCTATTCGCTTTCCAAGTGATCTCAACGTGCCGACAACTCCGACCGCCGCAATGACAAGTCCGGCGATGACAAGCCACGTGCTTGACAACCACAGTGCCCAGACCACCGCAACGAGCCCAACGACGAACACTGCGACGTCGCCGGGTCGAAGCTCGCTCTCCG
>JANOQU010000464.1:0-4339 GCA_031422355.1 Actinomycetes bacterium | reverse complement strand
CCGGATGGGCAAACATGGACACGTGGCATCAGACACCTTTGTTTCCGAGACCTTCGACAGATCGGCATGGCGGGACATTCCCGAGTTCGCCTTCACCGACATCACCTACCATCGGGCTATCGCCCACGGCACTGTGCGGATCGCGTTCGATCGACCCGAGATCCGCAATGCGTTTCGTCCCCATACGGTCGACGAGTTGTACATCGCGCTCGACCATGCCCGAATGAGCACCGATGTCGGCTGCGTTCTACTGACGGGCAACGGCCCTTCGGCCAAGGACGGCGGTTGGGCATTCTGCAGCGGTGGCGATCAGAGAATCCGAGGCCGCGACGGCTACAAGTACACGGTTGCCGACGACGACGGCACCCTCGGTCAGACGGCAGCGAGCATTCAGCCTGGACGTGCCGGCCGGCTCCACATTCTGGAGGTGCAGCGCCTGATTCGGTTCATGCCCAAAGTGGTGATATGTGTGGTGCCGGGTTGGGCAGCGGGTGGCGGGCATAGCCTCCACGTCGTCAGCGACCTGACGATTGCGAGTCGCGAACATGCTCGGTTCAAGCAGACCGACGCCGATGTCGCCAGCTTCGACGGCGGTTTCGGCTCTGCGTATTTGGCCCGTCAGGTCGGGCAGAAATTTGCCCGCGAGATCTTCTTTCTCGGCGACGAGTACTCCGCCGACGATGCCCACCGGATGGGGATGGTCAACGCAGTCGTCGCCCACGAGGACTTGGAATCGACGGCGTTGGAGTGGGGACGAAAGATCAACGCCAAGAGTCCGACGGCACAACGGATGCTGAAGTACTCGTTCAACTTGATCGACGATGGCCTCGTTGGCCAGCAACTGTTCGCAGGCGAAGCCACCCGCCTCGCTTACATGACCGACGAAGCCCAAGAGGGTCGCGAGTCGTTCCTCGAAAAGCGCGATCCCGACTGGTCGAATTATCAGTGGCTCTACTAGCCAGCATGATCCTGATCGAAGACGCCGATGACGAGCGGATCGCACTGTTCAATGTTCGCGATCGGGCGTTGAACACCCGCGCCGATCGACGTGAACGGGTGGCAGCAGGGCTGTTCGTCGCCGAAGGCGACCTTGTCGTCAGCCGAGCCCTCGATGCAGGCTGCACTGCGGTGTCGGCATTCGTCGATGTCGACGACCCGCCAGCGGTCGTGAGCCGACTGGGTCCAGAGGTCTCTGTGTACTGCGGCTCGCAGGACGTTCGCCGCGCCGGTATGGGCCTTGGCGTGCCGCTGTCGATCATCGCCCTGTTCCGTCGTCCAGCCCCTCGTCCAGCGGAGTCGATGCTCGGTCTCGCCCGGATCGTCGCCGTCGAAGCCGTCGACAATCCCGTCAATGTCGGCACGATCGTTCGCAGCGCGGCAGCGCTCGGCTGGCACGGACTGCTGCTCGATCGAACCAGCGCCGACCCCTTGGCGCGTCGCGCCCTACGAGTCTCGATGGGCAACTCGTTTTCGTTGCCGTTCGCCCGGGCTGACTCATTGCTCGCCGTCGTCGACAACGCCCGGCGCGAGGGTGTGCTCGTGGTTGCTCTGACGCCGGGTGCAGGATCGATCGCGTTGGACACGCTCTCGCCCACGAGCGGTCAACCGGTGATGCTGCTACTCGGCTCCGAGCGGGCGGGGCTCAGCGGCGAACTGCTCGCGGCCGCCACCGTGCGGGCGAGTATCCCGATGCAACCAGGTGTGGACTCCCTGAACGCCGCCGCCGCGGCCGCAATTGCGTGCTACCAACTGAGGCCGAGATCGTAGGCACGGCGATCAGCGGGGGTAGCTGGCGCTGGTGATCGGTAGACCAGTGTCGTTTCGGAGGTGTTCAGCAGCCGGCACGAAATAGTCGATCAGACGCTGCTGGACCTCTGCAGTCGCACCACTCGTTGCAACGGCTTTCGACATGTGCAGCAACCAGTGGTCTCGCTGCACGGGTCCGACCGGAAACGGGAAATGACGCATCCGCAACTTCGGGTGACCACGTTCGTCGTTGTACGTGCTTGGACCGCCCCAGTACTGAGCAAGGAACAGCGTCAACCGATGACGGGCACCGGTGAAGTCCGGGGCTTCCGGGTACAACGGCGCGAGAACCTCGTCCGTCGCGATTCCGTCGTAGAACGTGTCCACAAGTCGTTCGAAGAACGACATTCCACCCACGTGCTCGAACAAGGACTCTGGGGTGTCCGTCACCTGTTCAAGCCTACGGTGACAGCAGGGCTCAGACGGCCTCTGCGCTGAACAGGCGGTAGTCGATCAGGTCGCTGCGGCGAACAACGAAAGGGGTCGTGTCGTCGCAGGCATCGAGGATCACGGCGTCTTCGGTTGCGAGCAGAACGAGGGCTGAAATCATTTCGCCGTTGCGGTCGAGTTCGAGAACATCGCCAGTTTCGATTCGGTCATTGCAGAGTGTGCTCATCGTGGGTCTCCTGAGGGATCTTGTGGTCGTCTGTCCATGTGTTCTACGGAGAGACGGAGCGTTCGGTTTGTTATGTCGAAGAGAACCATCAAGACATCAAGAATTGTTCCGCCGTCCCGCGTGTTCCCTGTCACATACCTCGGCACGAACCGCAGGAATCTTGACGAACAATTTGGAGAATCTTGAGATTGAGCCCCACAGGGCGCCGAATTACGAAAACGTCGGGTTCTCCCAATCGGGGAAGATGTCCGGCAAGCCGTCGCTGACCCGGTCCACATACACGGCCTGCCGCTTCTCGAGAAAACTCGTCACACCCTCGCGGGAATCCGCACTCCGACCGCGTACGGCGATTCCGCGAGAGTCCACCCGGTGGGCCTCCATCGGGTGATCCGCGCCGAGCATCCGCCACATCATCTGCCGAGAGAGGGCAACCGAGACCGGTGCCGTGTTCTCGGCAATCTCGGTTGCGATCGCTCGTGCCGCCTGCAGCAAATCATCGCCGGTGTGGACGCTTCGGACGAGCTTGCCGTCCAGTGCTTCCTGCGGACCAAAAACTCTGCCGGTGTACACCCATTCGGCGGCTTGGCTGATTCCGACGAGTCGAGGCAGGAACCACGACGAACATGCCTCGGGCACGATGCCTCGGCGAGCAAACACGAAACCGAACTTGGCCGATTCGCTGCAGAGACGGATGTCCATCGGCAGTGTCATCGTGATGCCGACCCCAACCGCTGGGCCGTTGATCGCAGCGATGACCGGCTTGGTGCACTCGAATATTCTCAGCGACACCATCCCGCCGCCGTCGCGGGTGACTCCGGCGTCGGTCCGAATGTCGCTGCCGCCACCCTTGAACGTGTCGCCACCACCGGCGAGATCGGCCCCGGCGCAGAATCCGCGACCGGCGCCCGTGACGATGACGGCCCGAACGTTGTCGTCTGCATCGATCTCGTCGAAGGCGGCCAACATCTCATACATCATCACGCCCGTGAATGCATTGAGTTGTGCTGGCCGATTGAGCGTGATCGTCGCAATCGAATCGGCGACGTCGTAGATGATCTCGGTGTACATCTGAGCGAACCTACTGCGGCCGCAGTTCTGCAATGCGGAGCGGAGGCCTACACGTCGAGGAAGCGCGAGGCGGCGACGCCAGATGCGAGAGCACCGGCGACCATCCCGAAGATCAACACGATCAGCATCACGAACCTCAGGTACCCATCGCTGACCACAAGCGCGACGAAGCCGTTGTCGCCTTTCAAGTTGACGACACCGTTGGTCCACAATCGGTTGAAGAAATAGATGAAGCCACATGACATCACCGCGCCGATGAGGCCCTGGATCAGACCTTCGAGCATGAACGGGATGCGAATGAACCAGTTGGTTGCGCCGACCAGTTTCATCACTTCGATCTCTCGCCGCCGCGCGTACATCGCTGTACGAATGGTGGTCCAGATCAGGATCACAGCACCGATCAACAGCAGCGCGGACAGCCCCACAGTGACCGTTTGGACGAAGTCGCGCAGCTTACTGATCTGGTCGATCTGGTCACGCGCAAGGACGACCTTCTCGACACTCGGCAGGCTGGCAAAGCCCGCTTCGAACTCGACCAGCGCATCGGTTTTGCCGGCCACCGGGGCGATCTTGAATGCCGTTGGCAGGTTGCCCTCGTTCAGCTTGTCGAACGTGCCGGGGTCGGCCGCCAACAGGCGCTTGGCCTCCGCAATCGAACGCTCGTAGTCCAGGTAGTCCAGCTTGGAGACGTCGACAACAGTGGGCACGGATTCGATCTGGCTCCGAATGCTCGCGATCTGCTCCGGCGTCGCCGACGGGTTGACATAGATGATCATCTGGACGCCACCCGCCCACTTCGACAACAGATTGTCGAAGCCCTCTTGAACCAGCAGGGTGCCGGCGACCAGG
>JANOQU010000463.1:0-2527 GCA_031422355.1 Actinomycetes bacterium | reverse complement strand
CAGCGGTGGCAAAGGGCGGCGCCGCGGGCGATCGACGGCCGAGCGCAGCAAGCTTCCCCATCAGCGCCCGTTCAATCAGCCGCGGATGCAGTATCAGCCAACGAACGTGGTGTCCGCTGACGAGTTGGAATCGATCCACATCGCCTCGATGCAGATCCTCGAAGAGATCGGCATGGATTTCCTCGACGAGGAGGCCCGCAATCTGCTGGTGAAGTCTGGCGCCACCGTTGCAGCAGGCACCGAGCGGGTGCGCTTCGATCGCGCGATGGTCGAGCAACTGATCACGACCGCCCCGTCAGAATTCACCTTCCACTCACGCAACCCGGATCACAATCTGCGAATGGGCGGCAACTGGACAGCGTTCGGATCGGTCGCCAGTGCCCCGAACGTGGCCGACCTCGATCGCGGCAGACGGATCGGTAACCACGCCGACTACCAGAACCTGCTCAAGCTGACTCAGATGCTGAACAGCGTGCACTTCATGGGCGGCTATCCCGTCGAACCGGTGGATTTGCACGCGTCGGTCCGCCATCTCGACGCGACGTACGACGCGCTGGTTCTGACCGACAAGCCGTTCCATGCCTACAGCCTCGGGCGGCAGCGCAACATCGACTGCCTGGAGATGGTGCGTATCGCTCGTCAGGTGGACCATGAGACCTTGGAACGCGAGCCCTCGATCTTCACGGTCATCAACAGCAGTTCACCATTGCGTCTCGACACGCCGATGATTCATGGAATCCTCGAGTACTCGTCCCGCAACCAGATCGTGGTGATGACACCGTTCACGCTCGCCGGGGCGATGGCACCGGTCACGCTCGCCGGAGCCCTGGCCCAACAGAACGCCGAAGCACTGGCCGGGGTCACCCTCACCCAAGTCGTTCGGCCCGGCGCGCCTGTGGTGTACGGCGGTTTCACGTCGAACGTGGATATGCAATCTGGAGCGCCAGCGTTCGGAACCCCTGAGTACATGCGCACCGCGATGGTTGGCGGGCAACTCGCCCGCCGCTACCACCTTCCGTATCGCAGCAGCAACGTGTGTGCTGCGAATGCGGTCGATGCCCAAGCCGCATACGAGTCGGTGTTTTCGTTGTGGGGCGCGATCATGGGCGGCGCCAACATGTTGATGCACGGTGCTGGCTGGATGGAGGGCGGGCTTCACGCAAGCTACGAGAAGATGATCATCGACGCAGACCTGTTGCACATGGTCTCGGCGTTCTTGGAGCCACCCGTCGTCGACGACGCGACACTTGCTCTCGACGCAATCCGTGATGTCGGCCCCGGCGGCCACTTCTTCGGCACTCAGCACACGCAGGACCGCTTCCGCACCGCGTTCTTCAAGCCAATGATCAGTGACTGGCGCAACTACGAATCGTGGGAAGAGGGTGGCAGCCCCCAAGCTCCGGCCAAGGCCAACGCCATCTGGAAGGAAATGCTGGCCGCATACGAGCCGCCCCCGATCGATGCCGCAGTCCAGGAAGAACTACAAGCGTTCGTCGCCCGGCGTCACGCCGAGGGCGGCGTGGCGACCGATTATTAGCCGTCCCAGTCAATAGCTCAGTCAGTAGCTCAATCAAAAGCTCAGTCAGAAGGATCCCGAATGAAGTCATCAGCACAGGTCGTCGTCATCGGCGGAGGCGTCGTCGGGGCCAGTGTGCTCTATCACCTCACCAAGGCCGGCTGGACCGATGTCGTTCTGCTCGAACGCAAGCAGCTCACGGCTGGGTCGACGTGGCATGCAGCGGGCGGGATGCACACCCTCAACGGTGATCCCAACGTCGCCCGGCTGCAGCAGTACACGGTCAATCTGTACAAAGAGATCGAGGCCGAATCCGGCCAGAACTGCAGCATCCATCTGCCGGGTGGGCTGCAACTCGCCGACACGCCGGAGCGCCTCGACTGGCTCCGGATGGCACAGGCGCGCGGTCGGTATCTGGGTATGAACATGGAAATCCTCTCGATGAAAGAGGCCAAGGAACTCAACCCGTTGATCGAGGAGAAGTACTTCGTCGGCGCCCTGTTCGACGAGGACGAGGGCAGTGTCGACCCATACGGCGTCACCCATGCCTACGCGATTTGCGCCCGCAACCGCGGCGCCGAGGTCTATCTCGACACCTGGGTTACTGGTCTCGAATCACGTTCCGATGGCACGTGGGACGTCATCACCGACCGCGATCACACCATCCATGCCGAACACGTCGTCAACGCCGGCGGACTGTGGGCCAGAGAGGTCGGGCGGATGGCGGGGATCGAATTGCCGGTACTCGCCATGGAGCACCATTACCTGATGACCGAGCCGATGCCGGAGGTCATCGAGTACAACGCGACCAACGGCCGTGAACTTCCTCACATCATCGACTTCGCTGGCGAGATCTATGCCCGTCAGGAGGGCCAAAGCATTCTGCTCGGCACCTACGAGCAGGACAACCGGCCATGGGCACCAAAGCAGACGCCATGGGACTTCGTGTTCCAGTTGCTCGACCACGACCTCGACCGGATCGCTCCGGAGTTGGAAAAGGCGTTCCAACAC
>JANOQU010000462.1:0-5223 GCA_031422355.1 Actinomycetes bacterium | reverse complement strand
TCCGTCGTTGGAAGTCGTGGGGCAACGGGGTTGTCCGTTGCATTAGCCATTGTTTCAGAGGCGTCGGCTGGCGGATGCTGGCTGGCATGTGTCGGTGTCCCGACCCTTGGCCTGCAGGCTGCCAGCGAGGTAGGGGTCGCTCTCGAACGGCTGGTCATGGTGGCATCATCGGGAAGATCAGCCAACGTCATGTCGGCATTGATCGACGGGTTCGACCTCATCGTGTTGCGCGACGGATCAGGGTTTCCCGCCGGAGTCAGCCGTCGTCTGCAGGCCAGGCTGCAGGCGCGAGGTGCCGTATTGGTCATTGTTGGAGATCCTGGCCCGTTCGTCTGCGATGTCACGATCACCACATCGCGGGTCCAATGGCATGGTCTCGGCGATGGCTCCGGTCGACTGACCCAACGTCGGATGACCTTGTCGGCCATTGGACGCAGGTCGCCTCTGGCTCGTCACGTCGATGTGTGGTTTCCCGGTGCATCCGGTGGAATCGAAGCCATCTCGACAGTAACCGAGCCAGGGAATGTGCCGATCTCTGTGCCGTCCGGCGTCGATCTCCGCGAGACGGGATGACAATCAGGTTGGTCGTCGTGCACTGCCCTGATTGGCCGGTCATGGCCGCAGGAGCATCGCCATCGGAACCGGCAGCGGTGCTGCGCTCGAACCGGGTCGTTGCTCGAACAGCTGCCGCAGCCGCAGTCGGGGTTCACAAGGGTCACCGTCGCCGTCAAGCCCAGCGGATCTGTCCGACACTGCGAATCATCGATCACGACCCAGCCCGCGATGCTCGCGAGTTCGAGTTGGCTGTCCGCGTCATTGGCCAGATGGTTCCCCGGCTGGAAACAACCGAGCCGGGGTTGCTCACATTCCTGGCGCGAGGTCCGTCGCGATACTTCGGTGGTGAGCTGGCAATGGCCGAGAGGGTTGGGCGATTGATCCTCGAAGCCGTGCCGATCCTGACTGACGAATCCGGTACCAGCCCTGGTCTCGGCATCGGAATTGCCGATGGTCGATTCACGGCCGGTGTCGCCGCCAGTCAGCAGGTTTCAGGTCAGCAGGTTTCAGGCCAGCTGCGACCAGTGATCGTGGCGCCGGGCCAGACCGCGACCAGAGCCTTCCTCGCTGGACTCCCCATGACGTTGCTGCGCGATATCGCCGGGGTGGATCCGGACTTCGTCGAGCTCCTTCACCAACTCGGGCTCCGAGTCCTGGGAGATCTCGCTTGTTTGCCGGCTGCCGATGTGCTCGCTCGGTTCGGTCCGACCGGAGCCTTTGCCCACCGGATCGCGGCCGGTGGCGACGACCGGCCACCGGGTACCGTCGCTGCTCCAACGGACATGATGGTCAAGCGGACCTTCGACGACCCTATTCACTTACTGGATCCACTCGTGTTCACCGCCAAGCACTTGGCGGAGGAATTGCATGCACTCCTGATCGCCGACGGTCGGGTGTGCACACGTCTGGCGGTTCTGGCCGAGACCGAACACGGTGAGCGAAGTGAACATCTCTGGTACCGACCCGGTGGTCTCAGCGTTGCCGCGATCATCGAGCGGGTTCGTTGGCAACTCGATGGCTGGATCCAGCAACCGGGTGGTCTGAGCGGTGGCATCGTGTTGCTGCGACTCGCCCCTGACGAGGTCCGGTCCGACGATGGAACCCAGCTCGGATTCTGGGGAGGTCGCAGTGTCGCTGACGAATGGGCGACCAGAGCGGTTGCCCGCGTTGCGAGCATGGTTGGCGACGAGCAGGTGTTCGTGCCGGCTTGGCATGGTGGCCGTCAGCCAGCCGACACCTATCGGTGGGTATCGGTCGATCTGGCCGATATCGGTGATGCATCCGAGCGGTTGTCGACCACCGACGCGCCTTGGCCGGGACATCTCCCGGCGCCGTCGCCGGCGACGGTGCTCACCGAGGCCATTCCCATCGATGTGCTCGACGGGTCAGGTCGAATGGTCCGTGTCGATGGTCGTGGAGGCCTGAGCGCCTCACCGACGGTGGTGTCGTTGAACGGCAGGGACCCTCAGGATGTGACTGGATGGGCTGGTCCGTGGCCGATCGATGAACGTTGGTGGGAGCCTCTTCTGCACCGCCGGTTGGCCCGTTTCCAAATCACGACGGCGAATGGTGTTGCGATGCTCGCGGTCGTGGAAAACCAGCGATGGTGGGTCACCGCCATGTATTCGTGAACCGGCAAAAATGTCGCTCTGAGTGTCAAAAGTCTTCAGCATTTCTTGCTAAACATCGGCCGATCGAGCACCGATAATTATTCCTAAGACCGATCGGGTCGAAACAAGAGAGGACAGCAACGATGAACATGAACAAATCCCACAAATGGCGGTTCCAGAATCCTGTCGTGCGGGTTGCGGCACTGGTCAGCACTGCCGTGGCCTTCGTGGCCGCGACCGGTGCGCCGACGAAATGGGTGTGAGGCTCGGTCGACGAGCTTGATGTCGTTCGGGACCCGGTAGATTCCGGGTCCCGAGGGACACGACGAACACCAGGGACACGACGGACACCTGAGGCGGGGACGTATGGGGACGACGACGAAGGAATCGAGATTGTCAGTGCGGATGCGGGTCCGAACAAACGCGATCGAGATGTTCGTGACGATTGTCGCAATGGCGACAGCGGCGGTGACCGTTGCTGTCGCGCGCATCGAGATGAATCTCGATCATCACGGGGTCAATTGGGTGGCCTTCGGTGTCTTTGCTGTACTTCTGATCATCGCCGAGACGAAGCCGTCGTTCTCACTGCGCTTCGGCGAGGGAGGTGAGATCACTCCCGGTTGGGGCTTCGCATTCGCCCTGGTCCTTCTCGGAAGCCCACTCCTTGCAATCATCGTCAGCGGCATGGCGACTCTGCTTGCCGACTTGACCGTGCGCAAGTCGTTCATCAAGATTCTGTTCAACGTCTCTCAAGTCAGTCTGTCGCTCGGGCTTGGTGCACTCGTGCTGCATCTGTCCGGTCTGAGTGGACCCGCTCTCAGTAGCGAAAACATCTCGTTCCTGCAGAGCCTCGGCATGATCGGTGCCGGATTCACGGTGCTCGTCACCAGCGCCTTGCTGCTCTGCATCGTCATGTCGCTCAGCCGCGGCGTCAATCTGAAAGTACCGATCCGGGAAGGTTGGGTCACCAGCGTTACAGCTGACGGAGCCCTCCTCGCCGTTGCCCCGATCTTCGTCATCGCTGTCGACTACAGCATGCTGCTGCTGCCGATGCTCGGCGTGACCAGTTTCATCGTCTTCACCAGCGCCCGTCAGGCCATTCGCCAGACGCACGCTGCGACTCATGATCCACTGACCCAACTTCGCAACAGGGTCGGATTTCATCAGAGTCTCCAGCAGCGCCTGAGCAGTGGAGACTCTGAAGATCAGCATCAAGGCGACCGTGCCGATCAGCGCCGATGCGTGCTCTTGCTGATCGATCTCGACCGATTCAAAGAGGTCAACGACCGTCTTGGTCACGCAACCGGTGATGCCCTGCTTGCCGCCTTTGCGAGTCGGATGGAGCGGGTGATCCCCGACGAGGCCATCTCTGCACGTCTTGGCGGTGACGAGTTCGCCATCCTTCTCGAAGGCTGCGCGTCGGCCGATCAAGAGCTATCCCGCGCTCGCGATCTGCGGGCCAGGTTGTCCCAAACCCTGAATGTCAACGGTGTGCCCCTGTCGATCGACATGAGCGTCGGGGTCGCATTCGCTCCAGATCACGCCAGAACTGCCGACGAACTGCTGAGCTGCGCCGACGTGGCCATGTATCGGGCCAAGCGAAAGCATTCCGGCGTCGAGATATACGGAGCGATCGGTGAGGCGCGAGAGCACGGACGGATCAGTCTGCTCGGCGCACTTTCCGACGCAATCATGGGCGATCAGTTGACCCTTGCATATCAACCACAAGTTCGGATCGGCTCGGGGCAATGTGACATGGTCGAAGCGTTGCTTCGCTGGCAGCATCCAACGCTCGGTGCAGTCGCTCCTGGAGATTTCGTTGCCCTTGCGGAGCACACCGAACTCATCATGCCACTCACGAAGTTTGTGCTCGAGCGAGCCATTGCCGACCTTGTCTCGCTCGACAGTCCTCGAATCTCTGTCGCGATCAATGTGTCGGCCCGCAACCTTCAGGACCGGCATTTCCCCGATCTGGTCCTGCAAACACTTCGCGACAACCAATTGGCACCCAACCGCCTCGAACTGGAGATCACCGAGAGCGCTATTGCAACGGAGCCGGAACGGAGCCGGTACGCGATCGACGCGCTTCGTAAGGAAGGCGTGCGCATCGCCATCGACGACTTCGGCACGGGATATTCGTCGTTTCTCAGCCTTCGTGACCTCGAAGTCGATCGACTCAAGATCGACCGCAGCTTCATTGGTCAGGTCACCTCGTCGGCCAAGGACGAGATCCTCGTCCGATCGATCATCGGGCTCGCCGCGGAACTCGGATTGGAGACCGTCGCCGAGGGGATCGAGACCATCGATACATGGGACCTCGTCCGAGTTCTTGGCTGCGGCGTGGGCCAAGGCTTCGTCATCGCCCGACCGCTGACGTTTGCGAATTTGAAGGCGTGGTTGAGCCGCCGCGAAGCACTCACCGAACTCACCGACTTCGAACTTCGGACACTCGTCGGATGATCATCGTCGCTGCAGCCTTGATCGGCGTCGCTCTGGTGGCATTCACCGGAACCGACCTCAGACGCCTCTCCGATATTCCGATCCGCTCGCTCGGCTTGGTCTGGCTGTCGCTCGGCATCCAGGTCGGCGTACTCACGTTGCTCGGCGAGCACGTCGAGGGGATCATTGGCGACATCGTCCACCTTGCCACGTACGCAATCGCCGTAGGGTTCATCGTTGCCAACCGCAGAGTTCCAGGCGTTCCCCTGATGGGTCTCGGAGCCGTGATGAACCTCGCTGCGATCACGGCCAACGGCGGTGTGATGCCAGCTTCGGAATGGGCGTGGCGACGCGCCGGCCGAGCCACGGCGGAAGGCTTCTCCAACTCGTTGCCGATCGAGAGTCCGCGCTTGCTCTTCCTCGGCGACATCTTCGCTGTACCGGCCGGTTGGCCGCTGGCCAACGTGTTCAGCGTCGGCGACACCCTGCTCGTACTCGGGTTGATGTGGATGGTCTTCAGATGGTGTCGGGCCGGCGAGTTCCTCGATGATCAGTCGACCTCATGGAGCTACGGCCTCGATCGTGTTGGCGAGTCGGGTCAGGGCGCGACGGATTTGTG
>JANOQU010000461.1:0-1687 GCA_031422355.1 Actinomycetes bacterium | reverse complement strand
TTTTACCGTCACCTCACGGCGGACGCCGATAGTGGCTACTCCTATATCTGGTTCGACGAATCCCGCTGACATCGTGTCCGACCATGACATGCACGCGGTCGGTATGATCGCAACGGCGCGCTTTGAACTGCAGCTTGTCTGCGCCAAACGAGATAGGCATCGCATCGTCATTGGCATCGGCGTCGATCGTGACGGCGCGCAGTTTCAATACTTCGAGTGTTGGGCGAGCCGCGTCGGCGATGTGCCTTTTGCCGATCGCCAGAAGCTAGTCAGTGCGGCGGTCAGAGCGGTCCGTGATCGGCTGACGGCCGAGATTCAACCGCTGTCCAACCCGAGCGAGGCGATTATCGTGCCGATCGAGTCTTACCCCGCCGGCGCTGTTCTCAGTTCGGCGATCGCCGCGGCCCTGCTCGACTTCGATGGGCTCAACAACAGCTCGCTGCCAGCGCCGATCATCGACGCGCTCGAGTTACCTTGCCGGCCGGTTCTGTAGTAGTCCCATTTAGCGTGACACTGACCTTCCGGCGCCTCATCGGACGGCACTGGATCATTGACCTTCGAGGGCACCGACTTCTTGGACAAGCTGCGTGTGCGCGCCTGTCGATGCGGCCTCGGAACCGATCCTCTTCCGCAGTCCTACGAGAGCGGATTGCACTCAAGCGAAAGCGTCAATGTGCCGATGTTGATTTGTGGATCCAGGCCAGCGGGCGCTGAACTCGATTAGTCGCAAGGAGGGTGAGTTCACGCTGCTCCTCGACGATCAGTTCGACATCTTGTGGCACAGTGAGTCGCTGTCACACATCCTCGGATGGGGCGATCTCGTCGGCCGCAACGGCACCGAGTTCGTACACCCCGACGACGTCGAACTCGTGCTCGAGACGATGATGCGGGTTCTTCATGGTGGGGATCACCAACGGCTCACCGCGACATTTGCCCCGGAAGCTGCCGACATCCGGATCAGCGACGTGAGCGGCGCTTGGTATTCGTTCGAAACGACCACGTGGAATCACCTCGACGATGACGACGTGCGCGGGGTCCTATGCACGTGTCGCCGTGTTCACGACCGTTCCGATATCGCCCGGGCGATCGAGATGCTCGGGTCCGGTGCCGACGTGGAAGAGGTGCTGCCAATCGTCGCCCGACTCGCCGAGCGCTGTATGGGAGGCGCAGAGGTGCGTACAGCGATCGCCTGGAAGCAGGACGAGCGGGTCATCACCGTCAGTGCCGCCGGCGCAGAGCCGCTCGAGCCAAGACTAACCGACGTGGCACAGCTCGTCTGGTCGCACAACCTGACGAACCCGATTGTGGTGACGAACTTGAGCGACCCGATGCTCGACGGTATAGGCGAACTCGCCGCAGCGGCGGGATATCGGGGTGCATTCATCGTTCCCATCGAGGCACCGACCGGTCCCGAGATTCTCGGCGCGATGGTGGCGTGGGGCGCATCGACCATCGACTTCCAAGCGCCCGAGCAATCGCCGCTCCACGTCGCATTGCGCCTTGCCGCGTTAGCAATAGCCGACAATCGCACCAAGCGCAGGCTGCGGTGGGCCGCGGCCCACGACCCGCTCACACGGCTTGCCAATCGGGCACAACGACGGGCGTTACGCGCCCTCTACGCACGTGCGCGATCCCACGGTGTTGCGTGCGCTACGGCCGAACGAAGTTGCACCACGTGATCTGGTGG
>JANOQU010000460.1:0-10520 GCA_031422355.1 Actinomycetes bacterium | reverse complement strand
CCGAGCGTCATCAGGTAGTTGACCATCGAGTCCGCCAGGTATCCCTCTGCCCGGTATTGCTCGACCGCCACTTTGTCACGACGCTTGGAGAGCTTCTTGCGCTGCTCATTGACGAGCACCGGGACGTGAGCCCAGACGGGGGGCTGGGTTCCCAGCGCCTCCCACAGCATCTGCTGCTTGGGAGCGTTCGGGAGGTGTTCCTCGGCCCGAACCACATGGCTGATCATCATCGTGATGTCGTCGACAACGTTGGCCAGCAGGAACATCGGCGTGCCATTGCCCCTCAGCAGAACGAAGTCTTCGATGTTCGAACTATCGAACGACACGTCGCCGCGCACCAGATCGGTGACGACAGTCGTGCCATCTGGAACACGGAACCGCAGAACTCTCCCGGGCCCGGCCTCGAGCTTGCGATCACGCGAGAAATTGTCATATCCCTGCCGGCCGGATGCCTTGGAACGTTCTTGGATCTGGTCGCCGGTGAGGTCGCAGTAGTACGCATGGCCGGCATCGAACAGACGCATTGCCGCCTGAACATGCTGCTCGGCGTAGTTGCTCTGGAAGTACGGGCCCTCGAAGTGCGGATCGTCGCCGTGAATTCCGATCCAGGCCAACGCGTCGATGATGCCCTGCGTCCACTCCGGCTGGCTGCGAGCTTCGTCGGTGTCTTCGATACGGAGCACGAACGTACCGCCCAAGCGCTGGGCGATAGCCCAGTTGTACAGGGCCGTCCTGGCCCCGCCGACATGGAAGAAGCCGGTGGGAGACGGAGCAAAACGGAGACGGAGCGGGCGGTCAGACATGGCCGTGTCAGGCTACCTGCGGGTCTCGTCACAGATCCGGCGGGTCATCGCGCCGAGCGGTAGCGGCGCGCGTCACATGCCTTGCGCCAGTCGCGGCGGCGCGATAGAGATGTGGCGAGATGACCGTCGTTGGAGATCTGGCCCACCTGCTCCCGAGACCCGTGGGTTTCGTCCTCGGTGGCGGCGGGTCCCTCGGCGCGGTGCAGGTCGGCATGCTTCGAGCACTGCTCGAGCGCGGCATTCGACCGGATCTCGTCACCGGCACCTCGATCGGGTCGTTCAACGGAGCCGTGCTCGCATCGGACCCCGATACCGCACTCGCACGACTCGATGAATTCTGGCGTAGTTCGAGGCGCCAAGACGCCTTGCCATTGCGCGGGATCAAGCCGATCCTGCACTGGAGACGCACCCGCCAGAGCTTCTATCCGAACCACGGTCTGATCCAGTCGATCAAGCTCGTCCTCGAGGACTATCCGAACATCGAGGATCTCCTCCTGCCATACGGCGCAGTGGCGATCGATGTCGTCAGCGGCGCACCGGTTCTGTTCCGCAGCGGTCCCTTGGAGTCGGCTCTTCTCGCCAGTGCCGCGATACCGGGCATCTTCCCGCCTGTGCCTCGTGACGGACGGCTGTTCTACGACGGTGGACTCGGAAACAACGTGCCGATGCGCGACGCCGTCGCGATGGGGGCCCAGTCGCTGGTGGTGCTCGACACAAGTAGTCCAACAGCAGACCTCCAGGCACCGACCAGCCTGATCGATCTGTTCTCCTACGTCACAGAGGTCTACGCCCGTCAGATGGTGCATCGGGATCTCGCCGATCTCGCTCACATCCCGATTTTGTATCCGCCGAGTCCGGCACCCGGAACGATCTCGCCGCTCGACCTCGATCACACCGAGGAACTGTTGGATTCCAGTTATCGCGACACCGCCGAATACCTGAACTTGAAACTGGCCACGCAGATCTGACGTTCAACCGACGTTCAGTGAGTCGCGAGGACCAGGTTGCGGAGTTGGCGCAGACCGACCGTCAAGGTCGTGATGTCGAACGTGTCGCCGCGCCGAACCTCAGTGAACATGGTGGTCACTCGACCAACTGACCGATCGTTGGCCGACAGCCAGGACTCGACGTCCATGCCAACTCCCAGCACCTCGTCGGTCAGTTCCGCCAAGCCGGTCAGCAAATCGTCGCGCAGCGCCGAACGGGCTTGGGTCTCCCACCGAGTGGATCTCGGCAACGCCCCAATGCCGTCCCACAACCACAGAACGTCGAGCTTGTCGAACAGGTGCCAGTACATCTGGGCGACCGTGACGGAATCGACTCGGTGGCGGTTGGCGACCTCGATCACGTCGAACGCTGTGTGTAAGAGCGGCCAGACCGACGAACGTTCAGCCAGACCTTCTGGCACACCAGCGGCGAGTCGGCTGGCCCAGGTGGAATGCGTGATCGCGCCGAGTTGACCGCGCAGGGCGTCGTCGTAACGCATCGTCAAGCGGTCAAGCTCTCCCTTGAATTCGTTGACCGTCGCACCCAGATCGATCGGGGGACGACGGTGGCGAAGAAGCCACAACACTCCCCGTTCGGCCATCCGCCGAGCTTCAAGGAGCAAGTCGAGTTGGACGTCCAACTTCACATCGCTACCGAGTGCTTCGATCTCATCCCAGAGTTTGGGCAAATCAGTGATGTCACGAGCTGCGACCCACGCCCGAGCAATATCGGTGATCCCGGCTCCGGTCTGTTCGGTGGCTCGGTGATCGAACGAGATGCCAGACAGGTTGACCATCTGGTTGACAACTTGGGTCGTGATGATCTCGCGACGCAGCTGATGCGAGGCGATCTCCTGGCCGAACCGCTGCTGCATCGCCGGCGGGAAGTAGCGCACCAGTTCCCGCTCGAGGTACGCATCATCGGGTAGGTCGGTCCGCAGGATCTCGGCTGCATTCGCGTTCTTGGTGTACGCCATCAGGACGGAGAACTCCGGCGTCGTCAGGCCGTGACCGTTGGCCTGCCGTTCGGCCATCTGACGGTCCGTCGGCAAGAACTCAAGGGCCCGGTTCAGCCATCCCTCGGCCTCCAGCGAATGGAGGTACCTGGCATGAACGTTAACCATCGAGAACGCCTGCTTGCGAGCCATCGTCAACGCAAGGGTCTGAGCCTTGTTGTCGTCGAGGACGAGGTCGCCGACCTCGTTGGTCATCGTGGCAAGGAATTCGTTTCGCTCGTCGACGGACAACTCGCCACGCTGCACGCAGCCATTGAGCAGAATCTTGATGTTGACTTCGTGATCGCTGCAGTCGACGCCCGCCGAGTTGTCGATCGCGTCTGTATTGATCAGGCCGCCAGCCAGCGCGTACTCGACCCGTCCGCGCTGGGTGAAACCGAGGTTTCCTCCTTCACCGACGATCCGACAGCGCAACTCGCTGCCGTTGATTCGCAACGCATCGTTGGCCCGATCGCCGACGTCGGCGTGACTCTCGGTCGCGGATTTCACGTACGTCCCGATGCCGCCGTTCCACAACAAATCCACCGGCGCCCGCAGGATCGCGGACATCAACTCGTTCGGCGCCATCTCCGAAGCGTCAACCCCGAGGCGCTTTCGGATCTCCGCCGACAGCGGAATCGACTTCTCCGATCGAGGGTAAACACCTCCGCCAGTACTGATCAGCGCTGCGTCGTAGTCGGCCCAACTGCTGCGAGGCAGGTTGAACAATCGGAGCCGCTCGTCGTAGGACGCCTGCGGGATCGGATCCGGGTCGAGGAACACGTGGCGATGATCGAAGGCCGCCACCAGTTTGACGTGATTCGATCGCAGCAGGCCGTTGCCGAACACGTCGCCCGACATATCGCCAACGCCCACGATCGTGAGTGCGTCGAGGTCGGCGTTGCGGCCGAGGGACTGGGCATGACGCCGGACGCTTTCCCAAGCCCCTCTCGCCGTGATGCCCATCACCTTGTGGTCGTAACCGACGCTGCCGCCAGAGGCGAATGCATCACCGAGCCAAAAGCCGTACGCCTCCGAGACCCCGTTGGCAATGTCACTGAAGGTCGCCGTGCCTTTGTCTGCCGCAACGACCAGATACGGGTCGTCGCCGTCGTAACGGATGGTCGCTGGCGGCGCAACGATCTTGCCGTCGACAATGTTGTCGGTCAGATCCAGCAGCCCGGCGATGAAGTCGCTATAGCAGGCGACTACTTCCCGGCGCATCGCATCGACATCGATTGGTGGACGCTTGACGACGAAGCCACCCTTGGAACCAACCGGGACGATGACCGCATTCTTCACCATCTGGGCCTTCATCAGGCCGAGGACCTCGGTACGAAAATCCTCCCGCCGGTCGCTCCACCGAAGACCGCCCCGAGCAATCCGGCCGCCTCGCAGATGCACACCCTCGACCCGAGGCGAGCACACCCAGATCTCGAACATCGGTCGCGGCAAGGGCAGGTCCGTGACCAGCATCGGATCGAACTTGATCGCGATGACCGCTCGCTTGGCGCCATCGACCCCGGGACGAAATGCGTTCGTTCGCAGCGACGCCATGATCAGTTCGCCGAGGGTGCGGCAGATCCGGTCTTCGTCGAGACTGGGGATCGCTTCGAGTTGCCGATCGAGTTCGGCTCTGATTGCGGCAACCGCCGACATTCGCTCTGTTGTCGCTTCCGGATCGAACCTGGCTGCGAACAGTTGCACCAACAGCTCGACCACGCCGGGATGCTTGGCCAACGTCGCCTCGATATAGGCCTGACTGAACGGGAAGTTCGTTTGGCGCAGATACTTCGAATAGGCGCGCACGATCTCGATGTCTCGTGCATCGAGGCCCGCTGCGACGACGAGACGGTTGAACCCGTCACTCTCCACATCGCCTCGCAGCAACTGTCGGAACGTCGATTGCACTTCGGCGAGCGTCGAATTCGAGATCTCCGGAGACTCTGGCGTTCCGTAGCGGACGCCGACGTCGTAGATCGAAATCGTGTCGTCACCGAGACGGATCGTGAACGGTCGTTCGTCGATGGCCTGCAGTCCGAGTTGGTCGAGCAACGGCAGCAGTTCGGCGAGGGTGACGGGGCTGTTCCGCCGGTAAAGGCGGAACCGGCGTTCGTTCGCCGGGCCGTCCGATTCGACGACGTCGGTCGCGGTGGTCTCGCCGGACTCGATCAGCCGGTCGATCGTTTTGAGGTCTCGAACTGCGAACCCGGGCGAGGTCGATGAGGTGTAGTCGCCAGGAAGGTGGCCGGCGAATCGACCGATCAGCCGATCAGCCTCCACGTCACCCAATGCCTCGATGAGAGCAACGCGGAGCTTGTCCTCCCAGCGCTGGCTGAGTTGATCGATGTCAGCCGTCAGTCGAATGAGGTCGTCCTCGCTTACAGCCTCGGATCGGCGGATCTCGACCGTGATCCGAGCGAGTGGACTCGTGCTGACGTGGGTGTCGAACTCCATCCGCGACGCATGCATGAATTCTGCGATTCGAGCCGCTACCCGCTGTGGCATTTCGGGCGTGACGCGGGCTTTGGGCATGTAGACCGCAAGCGTCTGCCAGTTGTTCTCTGGCGAATGCAGTTCGAGAACTCTGACCAGCGACCTCTCCTGCAGCCCAACGATCACCATCGCAACCTCGGCGAGTTGATCCCGATCGATCTCGAAAATTTCGTCGCGAGGGAAGGTCTCCAAGACGGTTCTCAAGGCCCGCCCGGTATGGCTGGTCGGGTCGAATCGACTGCGGCCGAGTACCCATGCAACGCGCTCGCGAATCAGCGGGATGCTGGTCACCGATGCGCGATACGCAGCCGCCGAGAACAGTCCGAAGAATCTGTGTTCGCCAATAATCTCGCCATCGGCATCGACTCGGCGGACGGCGACACAGACTGGTCGGGCATGGCGGTGAATGTTGACCTCGCCATCGGTTCGAGCGATCGAGACCAGTTGATTGCCGCCGGCGAACGGCGGATCGATTCGGTCACGGAAACCAGCCCGCTGACTTCGCAGCAGCCCCAATTGCGAGCCAGCGACAACCTCCAATTTCGCGTCGACCACGTCGTAGGACGCTGCGGCCAGGAACACAAAGTGTTGGCGAGTGAGCCAGCCAAGCAATTTCGAGACTTGCTCTCCTTCTGCTGCCGTATGACCCTGCACCGGATCCGCCAATGCTTCGGCGATCCTGGTGGCTTCAGCGCGCATTGCATCGCTGTCGCCGACGACGCTCTGCACGTCGCTGACCGCAGCACGGACCTCAGCTTCGATATTGGCCGCTTGAGCCGGCGTACAACGGGTGATCTCCATTTGCGTCCACGCTTCGCGTAGCCTGCCGACATTGCTTGGATGCCCGTGAGGGCCGGCGTAGACAGCCACTGCGATGTCGATCAATTCGCCAGCGGCATCGCGCTGTACGTCGAGCCACGGATGCACCATCAGGTGGACCTCGACCCCCATTCGGGCCAATACGAGCCTGATCGAGTCGATCAGAAAGGGCGCATCATCGTTGATCACCAGCAACATCGAGTGCCGAGCATCAGCGGAATCGCGCACCTCGACGAGTGTCTGGTGGGGATCTCGCCGCCGTCCGAACCGGAAATGACCGACAGCCGTGATCGCCAACTCGCTGGCCCGGGCGGCGAGTTCATCGTCGTCGATCTCGTCGAAGAACTGCGTAGCGAACGAGGCGACGAGATCGCGCTCATCAGGTTCCGCCAGCGCGACTGCGTGATCGACGACGGCCGACAGGCCAGGAGCGAAGGAGTCCCGAAGAGACATTGATCGTCAGCTTTCTGCTCCGACAACGCTGGCGGAACGTCAAGGACCGATTGATCCGGCCCCGACGACACAGTAGTACTGCGCCGCAGCGCCGTCTGGCTTGCCGCACAACACCGTTCAACAGCGTGTGTCTCGGAGCGAGAGGTGGTTCGATGGGTTCATGACCCAACGCAATGTGCTCGGCGGAGACCTGGAATCCTGCTCACTCGATCCGCTCACGGGCTACTACCGAACCGGATGCTGCGAGAACCACGGCGACGATCCCGGCGTGCACGTGGTGTGCGCGGTGATGACCGACGAGTTCCTGGAGTTCAGTCGCAATGCTGGCAACGATCTCAGCACTCCGATTCCCCAACATGGTTTCGCCGGTTTGGCCAGTGGTGACCAGTGGTGCCTCTGCGCACCCCGATGGCAGGAGGCCTTCGAGGCCGGCGCCGCTCCAAAAGTTCGCTTGGCAAGCACACACATCTCGGCACTTGAATACAGCAATCTCGCAGACCTCCGAGCGCACGCGGTCGACTGATGGCGCCCAGCCAACTTCTGCGCGCTGGCAGCAGCGTCGAACGGATCGAGCCCGCTCGGGCATGGCTCGCCGGGCAGATTCGGTCACGGGTGGTCGGCGACAATCCAGAACAGGCGCACGCCCGGATCGTCGAGTCGGCCGGCCCTCGCCTCTTTGCCGACGATGCCGTGATCAAACGCATTCACGCTGATGCATCGATGTTCGTTGGTGGGCTCAGAGCTCTGTTGTTGCAATCGTTGCACCCGCTGGCGATGGCCGGAGTTGCCCAGCACTCCGACTTCCGCAGCGACCCGTGGGGACGCCTCCAACGCACGGCCGAGTTCCTTGCCGCGACCACCTTCGGTCCGGTCGACCAGGCCGAGCAGGCAATTGCGATCGTCAAACGCGTTCACGAACGCGTCGTCGGCGTGGCACCTGACGGTCGATCGTACGCGGCCAACGATCCGCATCTGCTGCATTGGGTTCACCTCGCAGAGACGGACAGCTTTCTCGCTGCGTACCAGCGCTATGGCGCCCAGCCACTCACGGCGAGCGAAGCGGATGCATACGTTCGTGACGCAGCCGTCGTCGCTGCCAAGCTCGGCGTCATCCAGCCACCACTCGACGTTGCCATGCTGCAATCACAGTTGCGCGACTTTCGGCCCGAACTGCGAGGCACGGCCAGCGCCAGAAGCGCCGCCCGATTCCTGCTCATCGAGCCGCCACTACCTCTCGCGGCGCGCCCGGCCTACCTTGCCCTCGCCGCCGCTGCCGTCGCGCTGCTTCCGGTGTGGACCCGCTGGCCGTTGCGACTGCCCCTCTTGCCCTTCAGCGAGAGGTTCGTGATCAGCCCCGCGGGTAGTGCGGTCACCTCGATTATTCGATGGTCGATGCAACCAGTTCGGACTGGCTGACCGTCATGTAGCGTTCGGGCCGGTTCGAGTCTCCCAGCCGAGAACCCCAAGAGAACCGCATCCCATGACGACGACACCTCGATGACCAACCTTCCCCCACCATCGTTCGGCCCGCCAGGCGGACCCGCTGCTCCGGGCGCGGGCCCGGGAATCCCACCGCCATCATGGAGTGCGTTTCAACCAGGTACGCCCGGCGGTCCAGGAAACCAACCGCTGCCGTACGTCGCATCGCCGCCGCCACCATCAGGGGGTCGCAAGAAGATCGCGATAGCCACAACCGTTGCCCTCTTGGCGATCAGCGGTGTTGCAGCTTTCGTTTTGACGCGGGACGACGACAGCGACGGCCAACTATCAAGCGATGTCACCAACACAACCGGGGTCGCCGGCGACGTCGTCGTCCAGACCGGTGCGCCCACAACGGATCCGCCGACCGTTCAGACCACACCTGGCACGACAGTTGCCACCACGAACACCGCGACCGAATCCACCGAAGCGCCGACCACCACTGCGATCGACACCACCACGACTACCACCGTCATCGAAACCACGACAACCTCGGTGCCGATTCCTGTCATCCCGGACGGCGCGATCGACCTCGGCAATTACGTCTACATCCCGGTCCCGGCCGGCTGGACATTGTCTTCTCCACCCGGCTCGGCAGTGACACTCACCGATGCCACGGTCTCGGTTTCAGTGTCGGCCCTGACCCGTCCGCCTGGCGAGAACCCGGCGGCAATCGTTCAGGAATACGTCAATACCTTCGACGCAGGATTGGACTCGATTGCCTACAGTCCGACCGTCAATGTGCGCCGGTTGGACGGCGAACCAGCCGTCGACGTCTACAACACCTACTACGAGATCTATGAGGCGGCGGCGAACCGAATCCTGGCGGGATCGATTCAGACCTACGTGCGTGGCGATGGTCTGACTCTCATCTACGAGCAATACGGTCCAACGACGGCAACAGCAACCTTCCCGATCGAAGCCGCCGACGCCATGCGCCTCAGCGTTCAGAAGGCGCCACCGGTGAATACTTCGGTTACGTTGACACCAGTCGCTCCGTTTCGGGTTACATCGGTGCATCCATTCGTCCAAGTCGATGGCTTGGTCGGATTCACCGCTCCACCCGGATTCAGGGTCATCACGTCGGGCGCCAACCGAGGTTTCGTCACCAACGACATCGAAGACTTCCAGGTCGACAAGGTCACCGGCCAGGCTGACACCAACGCGGTCGTCGCAACTGCGCAGTCTGTGATCGCCCAGAACTACACCGGAGTTTCAAACTCCGTACTCACTGTCAGCGAAACCGATTTGTACGGCATCATCCACGGCAGTTACCAATGGTCTGGCACGTATGTGGGCGGCAACGTGTCAGCGGGTGCGGTCGATGTCTACTTCGACCCTGCCACCACGAACGCCTACGTCATCTTCCGAACCTGGTTCACCGGAGCCGACGCGAACGAACCGTTCCCTACGCAGTCCCTCTTCATGCTGCGTTCGGTCTACGACTCGTTCACGACGATTCCCTAGACCTGACCCAATCGGGGTCAAGCGCCGGTCAGTTGGCTCCAGTTGCCGGCCGAGTACGAGGCACGAGCAGCGTCAGGTGTGAGGACGAGCGTGGTTTCAGGCACCAAATCTGCGATGACGCGTCCCTCGGTGTAATGGTGGTTCGTGTTTGCGACGCCCTCGAAGAGTTGACGCCGCCTCACTGCCAGTGCGTCAACCGGTGCTGCGTCCAACCATCCCCAGATGGTCAATGCGATCGTGAGGTCATGGATGACCGGCGCCCTGCCGTAGAGCGATGCCCGGCGGAGGGCGATGTTGATCGAGCCGCGAATCGCATCCTCGACTGATTCCCCGTCGCGGACGATGACTCGGTCGCGGACCAGCTTGGCGAGGACGAGTACGTAGCCCTGGTCCGGGCCCTGATAGCCCCGCCGCTCACCTTCGGGTTGACGACCCTCAATCTCGGCTGGTCGATCTGGCATCCAAGGATCCGGGACGTATTCGGGCGACTCGTAGGTACGAACGTCGGCGATCGATGTCACCGGGGCGAACTTTGGTGCGGCCATGTCGTAGTTCTACTCGCCAGCGTGGAGGAGGCCAAAGATCAGTGACTCTTCGAGCGCACGCCACGACGCCTCGATGATGTTCGCGCTGACGCCAATGGTGGTCCATGAGCGATCGCCATTGGTTGCGTCGAGCAGAACCCGCGTAATCGCACCAGTCGCTGTTGCGCCATCGAGGATCCGGACCTTGAAGTCGGTCAGATGCACTTTGGCCAGCTCTGGGAACTGGTCGGCGAGCGCAGCACGCAACGCGGAGTCGATCGCATTCACCGGGCCATTGCCTTCGCCCGTCTGGACGAAGCGGCGTTCGCCGACCCACACCTTGACGGTTGCCTCGGTCGTGAACTGGCCATTCGGCAATTCGTCGGTGATCACTCGCATGCTCTCCACGCGGAAGAACTCCTGCTGCCAGCCGCCGGCGCGCCTCATGAGCAATTCCAGCGAAGCATCCGCTGCCTCGAAGTGGTAGCCCTCGTGCTC
>JANOQU010000459.1:0-3259 GCA_031422355.1 Actinomycetes bacterium | reverse complement strand
GAGCGGTGGCAAGAGCCGTCTTGGTTTGGTGGATCGGGATGGGGGTGGAGGGGCGGTAGTCATGACCGTCTCATTGCCCGACTCGCGACCATTGCAAACTAATTGTCACGACGCTTGCCAGGACTAGCGACATCGTCGTTGCGTTGCTCGCCAATGAGAGCCACGCCTAACCGCTCCGATCGAGTTCCAGACTGCAATCGTAGGAACTGTCGGGCGGTAGAGCGTTCGTCCAATGAGCCGATGCAAAGTCAAACGTGCTTGCGGGGATCGTAGGTACGTTGAAGCAACCCCAGACGTTGACGCCGCCACTGATGCCATCGCCGGTGAGCAGGAATTCTGCGCCGTCGAAGGTGCCGCCGAGAACGGCGGAGCCGGCGAACGGTTCTGCTGCAAAGCCAGAGCAGTCGACGGATTCAGCGATGCTGATCGTTCCTTTGATGGGGTCCTTCTGGGCTTCAGTCGCTTCAATCATGAGTTCGATCTTGCCCTCGAATGTGCTGCCGTTGCATTGGGGCGTGCTCGTGGTCCACGAGCCCGTGAGAGTGCCGGTCCAGCACTCGGGCAGCTTGCCCAAATCGTCCAGAAGCATCCCGAGCCGGTCCACGATCGCCTGGTCGATGTTTGCCGACTCTGAGTCTGCCATCAGCGTTCCGGGGCGGCCCGCGAGAGGTTCGCTCTGGATCGTCCCATCGGGCTGCACGACGTCGAGATAGTCGTCGCCGAGGCCGAGCAGGTGCCCGACTTCATGAGCGACCGTGAAGTGGTCAATGGGTCCGAATTCTCCGTCGAGGGATTGATTGAACGCGGTCGGCGCATCGGCCTGACTTGTCGGCGCCCCGGGATCCCAGAACTTCGAGCGCAGCGTGGGGTCGTTGTAGAACCTCACCGAGTGGGCGTCGGGACGACCGGTGGCGTCCTTGCCGTACTCCTTGATGTCGATGTCAATCCTGAAGGTCACGCAATCGAGATAGCGGAATGGGGCGAGGCCGTCGTTCCAGATCTGTTCCGCTCCTTTTTCCCAGTACGGCCCGGCGGTCACAACTTCTCCGGTCTCGAGGTCTCGGATGCGCGTATCCCCAAAGATGTCGATCGGCACCGTGATTGTCACGACCGTCCCCTCGACCGAAACGCTGCTCAGCGCCCGCGCCCTGTCCGCAGCGGATGCGATCAGCAACATCCCAGCAATCACGACGAACGACGGACCGCGCAGGCTCATCGGTACACGCTCTCGTTCCTGTCAAAGACCAGGGCATCCCTGCGGTCAACCCACCAGGTTTCCCATGTCGACTTCGCTGCGGCAGCTTGTTCGGCGGAGAACGTGCGGGTGCCGAGCAGACCGAGGTCCTCCTCGGTGTATTGGATCAGGACGAAGCGAGCGAACTGCCACGCTGTTTGCGGAGGATCACGAAACGCAACCGCATCATCAGAGTCGAGTGCGTCGATGAGTTCGGGGAACGCCGACTTGTCTCCACGCGAGATCAGACTCCCGGCAGCGAGCATCCGTTCGCTGATGTCGGGCGAGGCCAGGATCGCAACGAGTGCGGCCATCGAATCCGCGTCATCGGCGGTCAGAGCGAGGCTGTAGACGGCGGCGTACCGCAGGTTCGGATCGCTCGCCCCAAGTCGCTCGATGGCAGCATCTCGGACTTCGCCAGGGTTGGTGCGTACGAGAGAGTTGAGCGCTCGAAAGTCTTCGTCGACCAACTCGGGAGCGGACCCAAACGCGTCCAACACTCGGGCAACGTCAGACACCTCGGAGGTCGTCGCTGCCTCAGACCCCTCCGTCGCCTGAGACACAACCGGCTCCGTCGAGGCCACGCTCGGCTCCGGGTTGGTGCGCGCCGATTCGGTTGACTGAGACGTGCCGGTGCATCCGGCCACCATCACACAAAAACCGATCAGCCGTAGCCGGATCACGCACGGACGTTACACGGCGGTCGCACGGCGGTCGCACGGCCGTCGCACGGCCGTTGCCCATGGGAGCTCCGTCCGCCGCGTGATGACCGATGCCTCGACGGTTTGTCCGGTCCGTGGGATGATTCCCGAGTGAGCTGCCGCCATGTTGTCCTGCCGGTCGACCATCCAGGTGTCACCGACCACGAGTACCTCGGCCGGCGAAATGAGATCGCCGCTGCATCAATCGATGGCCCGATGGGACCGCCGCCAGGCATCGCTTACACCTCGCAGGAGGACGAAGTGTGGCGCGCTGTCAGCACAGCTCTGTCGCCATTGCACGCTGAGTTCGCAGTCCAGGAATACAACGTCGGTGCTGCTGCACTGGGACTCCCAGTTGATCGGGTTCCACAGTTGGCGTGGGTGTCGGACCGGCTTCATGCGTTGACCGGTTGGCGGGTCCATGCGGTGCCAGGCCTCGTACCGACACGCGAGTTCTACGGCTCACTGAGCGAGCGGGTTTTCTTGTCGACGCAGTACGTGCGTCATCCCTCAGTGCCCTTCTACACACCGGAGCCCGATGTCATCCACGAGATGATCGGTCACGCCAACGCGCTCGCCTCCCCACGGCTTGCAGCGTTGTATGAAGCCGCTGGTCGGGCAAGTCAGCGGGCGACGACCGACGCTCAACTCGAAGAGTTCAGTCGAGTGTTCTGGTTCACGTTGGAGTTCGGTGTTGCGTGGGAGGCGGGAGAGCTGCGGACCTACGGTGCTGGCTTGCTCAGCTCGTTCGGCGAGATCCAATCGTTTCGCGACAGTTCGCTCAGGCCATTCGACCCCTCGGCCATGTCGTCGCGCACGTACGACATCACCGCCTTTCAAGACGTGCTGTTCGCCGCCGAATCGTTCGCAGACGCCGAACACTCGTTGCATGAATACCTGGATTCGTTCGGGAGGTGACAATCTGGGCGGGCTGTCAGCCTCGCCGCAACCACGAACGCGAGTAGTCGGGATCGCTGATACCGAGGCCTTCCGCGGTCAGTCCGAGCGGGCTGAATACGTCGATCATCACGGCCGTTTCGCCCGTGTGTTCGACCTCGATGCTGCGCTCGAAGCTGCCGGGCTGCGGGCCGTGAACGAAGCCGGCTGGGTGGACACTGATCGAACCGACGCCGATCCCGGATCCCGCCCGACTGACGAAATTCCCTGCTGAGTAGAAGAGCACCTCGTCGGTATCCACGTTGGCGTGGTGGTACGGCACCTTCACGGCGTTCGGGTCGAAGTCCAACAGGCGGGGAACAAAGCTGCAGACGACGAATCCTGCACCGGCGAGGAACCCGTGCTTCAACATGCGCACGGTCATGAG
>JANOQU010000458.1:0-5456 GCA_031422355.1 Actinomycetes bacterium | reverse complement strand
TTGAACCAACAGCGGATGGCTTCCGCAACCACCTCGGCAAGGGGCACGTTCTGGCCGCTGAGGAACTGCTGGTCGATCGCGCTCAGCTCTTGGCGTTGAGTGCTCCAGAGATGACGGTGCTTGTCGGCGGTCTCCGCGTCCTGAACGCGAATTCCCACGGTTCGACCCACGGCGTCCTGACCAATCGGCCTGGCACCTAGACCAACGACTTCTTCGTGAATCTGCTCGACATCAACACCGAGTGGAAAGCGACCGCAGAGTCGGAAGATGTCTTCGAGGGCCGCGACCGGACAACCGGTGCAATGAAGTGGACTGGTACCCGCTGCGACCTCGTCTTCGGATCCAACTCGCAGCGGCGAGCAATCGCCGAGGTCTACGGCTCAGACGACTCGCACGAGAAGTTCGCGAGCGACTTCGTCACAGCGTGGAACAAGGTCATGAACGCCGACCGCTTCGACATCAGCTGACCTCAAGCCACAGCCGGGGTGTGCAACCAGCACACCCCGGCTGTGGCTCGTTCTCGTAGCGGACTCGCGCTACTGGCGGATCTTCGATGTCGCCGCCAGTGCCAACACGACCCCGCAGTAGATGACATAGAACGTGGCACCGGCCGCGTCATCGGGCGAGTCGACGATGGCCAACACCACGAGTACGAGGAAGATGGCCTGCAGGACAATGATGAGGATGCGTCCCCAATTCCGTCCGCGAACAGCGCCGACCCCACCAGTCAAGAGTGCTCCTGCAAGGGCCAGAACGACCAACGCAATGGCGGTGAGCGCTCCGCCCGAGAACTCATCGGCAAGCCTGCCGATACCGGACTGGCTCAACGAGATCAACCAGATTCCGGCGAGTGCGCTGAGTGCGCCTTGGATGATCGTCATGATCCCCGCAGCGATCAGCTTCCCGTCGGTGGACGCCTTTGACGTGGACGGTGCATAGGGCTGGTATCCGTACGGCTGAGCACCGTGCTGGGGGAGGTACTGCTGCGTTGGGTACTGCTGCGTTGGGTACTGCTGCGCGCCAGGCGCAGAAAACGGGCGGCTGAACGGCGTCTCGGTCGGTGCCGGCGCCGACTCGTCAGCCGCCACACCGCGGGTCGACACATGAGACGTCCATTGGACGCCGTCCCAGTATCGAAGTTCCGCTCGTCCGTACGGATCGGTTGCCCATTGTCCGCCCATTCCGCCCCTCGTCCCGGTTGTGACGACCCCATCGCCCCTCGGCCGACGTTACCACCGAGCGCCGGGTCTGGGCCGCAGAGCGATACGGCCCGCTACAGGCGCACCATGACCTTGCCCTGATTCGCTCCGCTGAACAACCGGTCCATTGCGGCCGGCGCGTTGTCCAAGCCGTCGACGACGTCGACGGCGTACTTCAATTCACCACCAAGAACCCAACCGACCAAGTCGCCCATTGCCTCGTTGGCGCGGTCGAGATAGTCGAGGATGATGAAGCCCTCCATTCGCCCTCGGCTGATGATCAGGTTCATCAAATTATTCGGGCCGGGGCTCGGCGCGTCGTCGTTGTAGGTGGCGATGGCGCCGCACAGTACGACACGGGCTCCGTTGGCGATGTTGGCGAGGGCCGCCTGGAGGATGTCACCGCCGACATTGTCGAAGAACACGTCGACGCCCTTGGGACACGCGGTTCGGATCGCCGCCGCAACATTCTCGGTGCGGTAGTTGATTGCTGCGTCGAAGCCGAGTTCGTCGACGAGCCAACTACATTTTTCGTCCGATCCGGCGATTCCGACGACGCGGCATCCCTTGATCCTGGCGATCTGACCGACGACCGACCCGGTCGCACCTGCCGCTCCGGACACCAGCACCGTCTCACCCGCGACCGGTCGACCGACCTCCAACAACCCGAAGTACGCGGTGAGTCCCGTCACGCCGAAGACACTGAGTGCGGCAGTGGGGTCGATTCCGTCTGGCACGAGTTGATTGGCGCCGTCCATCACGGCGTACTCCTGCCAGCCGGTCATCCCGAACAGTGTGGAACCGACTGGGAGTGATTCGTTGTTGGACTCGATCACGGTCGCCAAGCCGCCGCTTCTGATCGGCGCCCCGATCTCGATGGCCGGCAGATAGGTATCCATCGCCATCCACCCGCGAATGGTCGGGTCGATCGACAACCAGCCGACCTTCGCCAGCACCTCGCCCGGCCCCGGTGTCGGGACCTCGACCTCATCTGTGGCAAAGCAATCAGCAGTGACGTTGCCCGTCGGCCGTTTGGCAAGTGTGATTCGGCGGTTCAAGGTGCTCATACCGGAACCATAGTCACTTTGAAGTTGGGTGCGCAGAGGCGCCCGTCCAAGGCCACCGAGGCCGCGCGTTCAGTCCGGAAATGCGAAATTCGCTCGTCGGCTAACGTCGAATTCGCCATGAACGACAATCTGAGAAGCTCATCTGAAATCGTTGGCCGCCGCCTGCTCGTCGGCACTCGCAAGGGAGCCTGGATTCTCAACGCTTCGAACGACAGCCGTAGCTGGTCCGCCACCGGACCGGCATTCCTCGGCCACATCATCCAACACATGGTGCTCGATCCACGCGACACCAGGACGATGTTGATGGCCAGCAAAACCGGTCACCTCGGCCCGACCGTATTCCGATCCACCGACTCCGGTGCGACCTGGACCGAAGCAAGCCGGCCGCCCGCTTTCCACGCCGGTGATGCATTCGGCCGAAGTGTTCGCAGCGTGTTTTGGCTGACCCCTGGTCATGCCAGCCAGCCCGACGTTTGGTACGCCGGAGCATCCCCACAGGGATTGTTCATCACGAACGATGGCGGCGACACCTGGTCACCGCTGGACGGTTGGAACGATCACCCGATGTGGGGAACTTGGGCCGAGTGGCCAGACGTCGAGGGCACACCTGACGGATCGATGCTGCATTCGATTCTGATCGACCCGCGCGACGCCTCGCACCTGTACATCGGTCTCTCGGGCGGTGGAGTTTTCGAATCCGTCGACGGTGGCACCGACTGGCGGCCGATGAACGCCGGTTGCGCAGCCGACTTCTTTCCCGACCCCGACGTCGAATTCGGCCATGATCCGCACTGCGTACGGATGCATCCGCTGATGCCCGATCGGTTGTACCAGCAGAACCACTGCGGCATCTATCGGATCGATCGGCCCGCTGATCGATGGGTGCGGATCGGCGACAACATGCCACGCGAAATTGGCGACATCGGGTTCCCGATCGAACTGCACCCGCACGATCCCGACACGGCATGGGTTTTTCCGATGGACGGCACAGACGTCTGGCCGCGCACAAGTCCCGATGGAGTACCAGCGGTGTACATCACCCGGGACGCAGGTCAATCATGGACTCGCCAAGACGGTGGGCTTCCCGAACGTGGATGGTTCACGGTCAAGCGACAGGCGATGTGCGTGGCCTCCCCACATCCGGGCGAGCCGGTCGCCATTTATTTCGGGACCACCAGTGGCGAAGTGTGGGGCAGCATTGACGAGGGCGAGAGTTGGGAGTGCGTGGCCGCCCACCTTCCTGAGATCTATTCACTGGAATCTGCGTGAAGGTTCGGGTACCAACGCCACTGCGCTCGTACACATCCGGAGCGACCAGCGTGACAGCAGACGGCGACACCTTGGCGATGCTGTTGAAGGATCTCGATCGCCAGTTCCCCGGAATCACGTTCAGGATCGTCGACGAACAATCGCAACTGCGTCAACACATGGTGATCTGGATTCGCAACGAGCGTTGCCGTGACCTGACGACGTCACTTGACGGCGTCGACGAGGTCGTCATCATGCAGGCGCTCTCCGGCGGCTGACAGTGTTCGAGCCGGATTAGCCGCCTTCGCACAATGCCGGCATCAAGTCGTCGAGCGTCTTGATCACCGGCCATGCGCCGCTACTGGTGTTCGAGATGACGGTATGGATCACTCCTGTGGCGGGATGAAACGTGGATCGGAATGACACGCCGGCGTCGCAGCCCTCCGACATGACAGTGCCGGATTTCGGGTTCAGCCAGAACCCCAATCCGTAGTTCGGGGTGTGGGCACGCCACATCTCGCCGACGACGGACTCGGGCAGTACCCGACCGGCAAGCAGCGACCGCCAGAACGACGAATAGTCGGCAGCCGTCGAATATGCCCCGCCGTCCCCGCACCCACGGACCGGCAGGTGAAGCATGTTCGTCCGCCAACCCGGCCCCGAATCTGCCGGGATATAGCCAACAGCGGCCGAGTGCGGCAACTGGTCAGAACGAAGGAAGGCTGTCGACGACATGCCGGCCGGGTCTGTGACCCGTTCCCTGACGAGGTCGTAGTAGCTGATGCCCGCTGCAACCTCGGCCGCGATCGCGAGGATCACGTAGCCACCGTTGCAGTACCCGAATCGTTCGCCTGCGGTGAACTTCGTCGGGAAGCCACCCAGGACGGCGAGATAGTCCAGCGGTTCGCCGAGTTGGTGGACCGGGATCGGCATGATGTATCCGTCCATGTCGTCGAGCGTGTCTTCGTCCAGGTAGTCGCCGATCCCTGACGTATGGGACAACAGGTGACCGACGGTCACGGACGGATCGATCAGATCGAGTTCGCGGTATTCGCTCAACAGTTCTCGGATCGAGGTGTCCAGGCTCAGCACGCCGTCGTTCACAGCCGACATCACGGCAAGCGCTGTCAGCCCTTTGGTTGCACTGGCGGTTGCGAACTGGGTATCCATCGTGTTCTTGATCTGATGAGCGCGATCCGCATAGCCGAAGGCGTTCTCGTACAGGACGTCGCCATTGCGAGTGACCGAGATGACGCCTGAGAAATCGGTGTCGGCGATCACGGCCGAGACCGCCGTCGAGATCAACTGCTCCAAGTCGATGCGCATGCTTGGACGGTAGTCCTGCACCGAAACCGATCGCGTCCCCATTTCGGCCGGCTCTCGTTAGATGTCGTGCAGTTCCCGACGTACCTCCCGAGTCGGACCGGCGGGGAGACCAGCGGATCGTGCGAATTCGGGCCAGGAAGCGATCGCAGCGTTCACGTCGTCGATGACGGCTTTCGGACGCGGGACGCCGAATCGGTCTGCAAACCGAAGGAGGTGGTCGCGATCGGCACCGTAGAAGACGCCGTCAACAGCCATCAAGTGTCGGCTCGTCCAGATGCCGAGCGGATTGTGGGCATGCGTGACGTCGTAGGCAGGCGCAAGGTCCCAAGCACCGGTGTCATCGAGCATGAATGCGTGATTCTTGGTGTGATCATCGCAGTTCGATGTGGCGATGTTGAAGACAGCGCGCCGGAAAACCTGCTCTCGGGTATCGGCACCAAGCCCCAAGGCATCGATCACACCGAACAGTTGGGCGTAGTCGTGTACGTCACGCTGTTGGAAGTCCAATTCGGCCATTGCGCACAGGGACTGCACATGCCGTTTGGAATCCTTGTCGGGCCGGTCGAATCGCCGGGTCATGAAGTGAGCTCTGCGGCCCTCTTCCATCAGGCGGCAC
>JANOQU010000457.1:0-4690 GCA_031422355.1 Actinomycetes bacterium | reverse complement strand
GTGAACCAACGATGAGCCTGCAGACCAGCACTGGTCAGCGGCGAGCGATCACGATTCCGGCCATCGTTGGTGCGGCTCTGTTGCTCACGCTCACGATCCCGCTCTGGTTCCCTGTCTCGGCGTTAGCCGACCTGGTTCGTGGTCGGCGGCGTTGTCCGACCACGCGCCTGCTTGCCTTCGGTGTCTGTTGGGCGTGGCTCGAAACGGCGGGTGTGATGGCCGCAGGTGGGTTGTGGATCATCGGCCAGAGCCGGAACCGTCGGGTCCACTATGGGCTGCAGCGGTGGTGGTCGAAGAATCTGCTCGCTGCACTCGGGGCGACCTGCGGGATCACCGTCGAGGTCGAGAATGCCGAGGCGCTTGCCAACGGGGGCACATTACTGTTCGTGCGCCACGCGAGCCTTGCGGACTCTTTGGTCTCGGCGTACGTCGTCACCAACGTTGCCGGGCTCCAGCCCAGATTCGTGCTCAAGCGGGAGCTGTTGATGGACCCCTGCCTCGACGTCGTTGGCCAGCGGATCCCCAACCACTTCCTCGATCGTGGTGCCAATGACTCCGCGCCGGAGTTGGCCGCAATTTCAGATCTGGTCACAGATCTCGGCCCGCGCGACGTCGGCATCATCTTCCCGGAGGGCACTCGCGCCAATCCCGCCAAGCGGCGGGGCGCCCTGGATCGGATCCGCGAACGTGACCCGATTCGCGCCGACGCGCTGTCGGCTCTCGGCCATTTGCTACCGCCGCGCCCGAGCGGTGCGAGGGCCATGGCAATGGGTGCGCCGATTGCCGATGTCGTGCTGGCTTGGCACGTCGGCTTCGAAGGGCTTGACTCGTTTGCGGGCATACTCAAGGCTCTGAATCGGCGCTTCCCACCGATTCGGTTCGTTGTCCGTCGAGTTCCCGGCCACGAAGTGCCCCGAGACGGCGGCTTCGATGCCTGGCTCGACGAGCAATGGTTAGGTATGGACGCAGACGTGTCTGCAGCACTGCAGGCGCGCAACGAAAGGACGAAGTGAATGGGTCAGGCAATGCTGGTCGCGTCGATCGCAATTCTGGTGCTGATGCTGTCGACATGGGTCGTCAGCGTGGTGGTCAAAAACGCGTCGATCGTCGACATCGTCTGGGGACTCGGATTCGTCATCGTTGCTTGGGTGGTTCGCCTCACCGTCGATCAAGGTGACGACGCCAGGCAATGGCTCCTCGTCACGCTGACCTCGATCTGGGGCCTTCGGCTTGCGATTCATCTCTTCACGCGCAACCACGGCAACGGCGAAGACTTTCGTTATCGGGCGATGCGCAGGCACTACGGCGACAAGTTCGCCCTGATCAGTCTTGGCACCGTGTTCGGCCTGCAGGGCGTGTTGATGTTCGTCGTCTCGCTGCCCGTTCAACTCGGCCAAGCAGACCCGACACCGTCGATCGGTGTGATTGCCTTCATCGGCATTGCGCTGTGGCTGGTGGGGATGTTCTTCGAGACCGTTGGCGACATGCAACTGGCCACGTTCAAGAAGGACCCATCCAACAAGGGCCAAGTCATGAACACCGGACTGTGGCGCTACACCCGCCATCCGAATTATTTCGGTGATGCGTGTGTGTGGTGGGGCATCGGCTTGATTGCTGCCGAGACCGGTGCCGGTGCGTGGGGTTTGATTGGATCGCTCGTGATGACCATCCTCCTTCGCCGGGTTTCAGGCGTCACGCTCTTGGAGAAGTCGATGGCCAAGCGGCGCCCTGGCTATACCGAATACGTGGCGAGCACGAGTCCGTTCATTCCGCGGCCGCCGAAGAAGTCATCGGATGGGATCAGCACACGGTGAAGTCGGTGACACCAAAGATGCGCTTGGAACCGTTGATCTCGGTCCGGATCACGAACCCGATTCCAACGCTGCGGTAGCTGCTGTTCTTGATGTTCGCATCGTGGGCGGGCGAGGCGAACCACATCGAGAACATGTTCGAGATCGACGTGTTCGACGAATAGCCGACGTTCTCGCCCGTACTGCAGCCAACGGCGTTCGACCGTGCGGCGTCGTTGGAATGCGACATGCTCGCCGTCATTGCCATCTGGAGTGCCCACGAACAGGCCCACGCCTGAGCGGCCGGGTTGACCACGAGTGGCGCGCTCGACGAACGCCTGCTGTTGATGATGGAGAGACCCTCGTTGATGCAGGGTGAATATGTCACCGCTGTAGTCGGCGTTGGCGGCAGCGGAGTTGGCGGGGGCGCCGGGGGAGTATTCGTTGGCGGCCCGCCGGTTGCGGTTGCGCTCGGGCCCGAGAACCAGCCCTGAAGATCGACCAGGACGTGGGTCTGGGACTGGCTGAAGATTCCCAGACCGCGATCCGACATCTGGGTGATTGCGAAGTTGGCGACGACATCGCCGGCACCGACTGAGTTGACGCTGGATGTCGCGGGCCGGGCCGTACCGGCGGGATACGCCGTGACGAATCCCGTACCACCATCGACCGACGTGAGGTTGAAGGCCATCGACCCGCCCCGGCCCGTGACCAGTTCGAGTCCTCCGGCTGGGTACAGCGGCACGCCGTTACCGAGCGTGCTTGCCGAGCGCGTGTCGAGCAGACGGGTTGGGTCGTGGGCGGTGAAGAGGCCGTCGGTACTGGCCGCGGCCGATGGACCGGTGAAATACCCGACCATGTCGACCACGATGTGGCCGCCACCAGACAGGTACAGCGATGCACCTGCTGGGGATACCGGGAAGATGCCGGAGGCGGCACGTGTCTGATTGGCGCCATCGACGTTGAGGACCGACGACGTCGGCATTGCCCGACCGGCTGGGAACTGGGTGACGAATCCGGGCCCTGACGATTCGGTGACAGTGATGTTGAGCGCGAGGGCTACCGCGTCGGCCGGAACGCCGGTTGGAACGCCAATCGTCACCTTCGATGTCGGCGCAATTGGCGCGCCGTTTCGGGTATCGAGCAGCCGGGTCGGTGGACGGGAGACGAATCGCCCCGCGGCAACCGCCCCACTTGGCACGAAGGCGCCGACGACGTCGACCACGACATCGGCTGCGACGTTGGTGAAGACACGAAACGCCCCGCTCGAGTCCAGCCGGGTGATCGACCCGTTGGCCCGAATCTGGCCGCTGCCGAAGTTGATGTTCGACACCGTCGGCCGGGACTGGTTGGCCGGCCAAGCCGTCAAGAACCCGGCTGCCTGGGAATTGACGACGGTCAGCGTGAGTGCCAGCGACGTTGCGTTGGCCGGCACGCCGCAGACGTTGCGAGCGTTGATCTGCAGCGTCGAGGTATCGATTCGTGAGAATCCAGTGCCGAGACGACTGTCTGCGAGTCGGCACGGTTGGACTGCGACATAAGCCGAGGCGTTCGCCGGCGCTGCCGATGCAGTCGTTGGGAAGGGAGCGACCACCACGACAAGGGCCGTGATGATCAGTGCGGCGAGAGTCGCCATCACTGGTTGCAGGCGATTGCAGCGCAAGTTCGTGCTGTGCAAACGGTCGCAATTCATGCGATGTGCGGTCGGGCGATTCGTGGCGTGGGCCTGGCCCAGAGCCTTCTCGTGCCTCATCGTTGACTCCAGGTGTTGACAGCGCCCGTGCCGAATGTAGCAATGGTGGAGCGCGTTTGTGTGTCATCGATGTAACAAAGTCGACCTTGAGCGTTTCATCCAGCGCTCTCAGTAGTCCCCGTGTCTCTCGAACGTGCGCGAGATCTGTGCCACGTTCCGGGGCGGCGGTCGCTATCGCCTGGCCAGCCAGCGAAGTCGACCGGACGTGGTGGCCTCGTTCCCGGTGTTGGTGCCGGTCGCGGTCGGTGTGTTGATCAGGGTGGCGCGAGTGCCAATCGCGAATCGAGGGTTCAGGCGCGGATCGATCGTTCGCATCGCGGTGACCAATTCGTCGTGGCCGATGGACACGCATCCAGCGGTTGGCTTCGCAGCACCCGTTGCGGTGACACCGGTGCGGTGAAGGAAAATCGCCGCCGCAAACGCGATCTCGCCCGGCGCATCACCGCTGACGTTCGGTTCTGTGTTGGCGCCGATCAGTGCAGCGTGCTCGTAGGTCTGCACGTTGAGTTGCAGCAGTTCGTCGTCGCCAGTGCAACCTGCGGTATCGATCCGCCAGTGACCGTAGCCAGGGGTGTTCGGGTTCGCGCCGTAGCAGTCGCCCGGCTGGATTCGCCGGTACGGACCGAGCGCGCCCGGATCGGCGCTGTTGCCGAAGAACGAAATCGGTCCCTGGGGGGATTGCACGACGCCCAGTGGGAAGATGCCCGACGGCGTGGTGCCGTCGCCGCTTCGACGCTGGGCGAGCGCCACGATGCCGGACCGACCGACCTGGGCGGTGGTGGTTGCGAGGCTGCACTGCCAGACGTTGTTGCGTACGGTCGCGATCGCGAGGGTCCCCGTGGTCGCAGTGGTCGTGGGCACGACGACCATGATCCATTGGGCAGCCTCGGGGTCGCTCTCGGTGAGCGCCTGCAGCAGGGCGACGTCGCAGCCGGCGAGCAGTGGGTTTGCGACTGGCGGTGGCGGAGGAGTTGTTCCGGAGTCGCGAGCGCCGCGGACAGCAACGGCGTTGGCGGTCGCCGGTCCTGATATCTGGCTGGTGACCTGGCTGGCGATTGGACCCGAGATCGCGCCGGTCGACGCCACCCCGGCGACCCGGACGATGTTAATGCCGCACAAAAACGCGGCCCGTGCGGGGCGGGTCAAT
>JANOQU010000456.1:0-2436 GCA_031422355.1 Actinomycetes bacterium | reverse complement strand
ACAACTTGAAAGGCCGGGTCGAGTCGTACAAGGAAGGCATCGCCAACTGCAGGCAACCACTCGGCCAGTTCATGAACGACAACCTGATGATGACCAACGGAGTGCTGTGTTTCGAGGATCGCGCCAAGGCACGACGACTCGCACTCGACCGGGTCAATAGCTACCTCGTGACCTTGGTCAACCTCTACCACGACACGATGCCGAAGTCCCCCGACGCAATCACGTGGCCCCAATCACCGATCCGGCTCCGCGACGTCGTCGGCAAAGGTGACCCCGACGAGTTCTTGGATCAACTGATCGCCGGTGGCTACATGCTCGTCGGTAACCCGGAAGAGGTCAGCCAACAGCTCGAGTCATACAAGACGGTCGGCTGCGACCAACTCGTGTTCGGCCTGCCGCAGGACCTGCACCACGACGAGATCGTCGAGCTGATCGAACTGTTCGGCGACCAGGTCATCCGCCAGCATGATCCTGATCCGGTCCACTCGACCGATCGCTATCGCGCGACCGCGACCAAGCGGTACGACACGTTCTCCCGAGCGCTCCCTGACGTGACGTGGCCGACTGTCCTACCCGTGACCGCGTCAGGTGTTCGATGACAAACCTAAGGGCCACGAAGATGTTCGATCTGACAGGCAAGCTCGCACTCGTGACCGGTTCGGGGCAGGGCGTTGGTACAGGAATCGCCCGAGTTCTCATCGAAGCGGGCGCGCACGTACTCGTGAACGACTTGGTGCCCGAGCGCGCCGAGTCCGCGGCTGAATTGCTCGGGCCCGGTGCGACGCCGCTGCCATTCAACGTCGCCGATTCTGACGCGGTGGACGCAGCAGTTGCATCGTGCGGGCCGATTGACATCCTTGTCAACAACGCCGGCATCCCACCCTCGATGCGAGCGGTGAAGTTTCGCTCCCTACTCCGGCAGGATTGGGGTCAATACTTCGACGTCAACCTATACGGAGTGCTGAATTGCGTGCACGCGACCATCGACGGCATGTGTGACCGCAACTGGGGCCGAGTGATCACCATTTCGTCGGGCTCGGGTCTTCATGGCCAGAACATCGGCGTCTCCCTCTACGCCGCGGGCAAGGGTGCGGGCATCAGTTTCATGCGCCACCTGGCGATCGAATGCGCACGCGACGGAGTCACAGCCAACACCTTGGCTCTCGGATTGATGGTTCGCCCGGAAGTCCCTGGCGGAGAAGACTCCAGGACCGTGACCGCGAAGTTGGCGGGATCGATTCCAGTCGGTCGGCTTGGCACGGGCGACGACATCGGATATGCGTGCGCCTACCTCGCATCGAACGAAGCGAGCTGGCTCACCGGTCAGACGATTTCCTTGAATGGCGGCTCCACGACGTCGTGATGGCCACGGCGTCGCGTCGGTTCAGACAGAGCTTCGGAGTGCGTCGAGTTGCTCGCAGATGAAGCCCATATGGTCGGCGTTCATGCCGTGATGGATCGGAAGCGAGAGCGCGTGATCCATCAAGTAGTCACAGTTAGGAAGGCCCTCAGCTGGGCCGCGATGTGCAATGGCGGAGAATCCAGGCTGACGCAGAATGTTGCCGGTCCACACCATTCTGGTGGCGACGCCGCGGGCCTCCAGAAATTCCTGAGCGTGGGTGCGGTCGAAGCCTGCACCTTCGTCGATCGTGAAGCATGAACGCATCCACGTCGTGTCGGCACCGGGAGTCGTGATTGATCGTCCGACGCCTTCGAATGCTCCGAAGAAGTCGTCGAGTCGTTGCCAGTTGTCACGTCGCTGTTGGTTGAACAGTGCCAGCTTGTCGAGCTGGACGAGCCCGTACGCGGCGCCGATTTCTGAGGGCTCGAAGTTGTATCCGATCGTGTCGAACACGAAGACGAGGTCGTACGGGGTTCCGTCGGCGAGAGCGCTGAATCGGTCAGTCTGGCCCTTACGGGATCCGAACAGGTAGGACTCGCTGCGGCGGCCCCAGCGTCGTTGCGAGACGCATTGGTCGAGGAGTTCGAGGTCATCGATGCCGACCATGCCCCCGTTGCCGCCTGCGGTCATCGCGTGGGATCGGGCGAAGCTGGTGACGGTGATATCGCTTCGTGTTCCGGTACGGGTGCCGTGAAGGTATGAGTCGAGCACGTCACAGGAGTCTTCGACGACCTTGAGGCCGTGCTGGTCTGCGATCGTGCGAATTGTGTCCCAGTCAGGAACGTTGCCGCACAGGTTCGGAACGAGGATCGCCTTGGTACGGGGACCGATCATGTCCACGATCTTGGTGACGTCGATCTGATAGGTGGCCGGATCGACGTCGACGAAAACGGGGATGATTCCAGATTGCACCATCGGGGCGATGTCCGTCGAGAACGTCAACGGTGACGTGATGATTTCGTCGCCCGGCTCGAGGTGCAGCAGATCGATCGCGAGTCGCAGCGCCGATGAGCCTGAGTTCACCATCACACCAT
>JANOQU010000455.1:0-7155 GCA_031422355.1 Actinomycetes bacterium | reverse complement strand
CATCGTTCCATTGAACCGCGTATGGAGCCGTCAGGCCGATCATGGCGCGAGCATCAGCCAAAGCCATGCGCGCCAAACTGAAATCACAGCAGATTGCCCGATGCCGCGCGGGCGGCTCGACCGCTCCGATCGGCAGTTCCGCGCCGTCCATTCGTCCTTTCACTCATCTCAAACTCTCCGGCTCTTGCGGAGGAGGGCCAAGGCGTTCGTGGACCACCACGCCCAGGCGACGAGCACCGGTTGCAAGAACAGGCGGTTGCGTCTCGCAGCATCGGAGTTCAGGCCGAAGGCATCGTGGCCCTTGATGAACTGACTGATGTTGCCCGGGAACACGGCGATGAAGAAGAGACCCACTGCGAGGCCGAGCAGGGATCGACGGCGTCGTACGACGATCAACGCCGAACCAAGCGAGATCTCGACGAGGCCGGACAAGATCACCACCACGTTCTTGTCGATCCCGACCCAATCGGGCACCTGAGCCTGAAAGTCCTTGCGGGCAAACGTCAGATGGGCGATTCCGGCAAAGGTGAGCGCGCCACCGAGGACGACACGTGCAACGGATCGAAGGCGAGCGAAGCGAGTGATGGTCATTGTCCGTACGGTACGGCAGTTCATCGCAGCAGCCATTCCGCAGGGAGAAGGTCGTTCTGGCACGAACCGCGCCCTTGGTGCCGCGTTGTGCCAAGGGGTGGCACGCAGCGGCACCGAGGGCGTGGTTTGTGCCAGACGCAGAGCCGAACTAAACCGTCACGCTCATCGTCAACACGTATCCGTCGGCGACGCTGCCCGTGACAATCGGTGTCTCCAGGCTGGCGCCGTCGCTGAACACGTTGTCGGTGGCGAGCGAGACGCGGGTCATGTTGTTGACGCTGGTTTCGTAGCCGCTCGTGGCGAACACGACATCGCAAACATCCTGTGGCAGCGCCAGTTGGGACGTCGCGATCTTGTTGTCGGCCGACGATGTCGAGTCCAGCGTTGGGTACACCTCGAAGTGGATGTGCGGCCAGCGGCCGTCGTAGCAGGCAGGGAAAATGCTCGTGAAGGTGACCAGGCCGTTGGCGTCGGCTTCTTGGACGCCGCGGAGGTAGTTCTCGCCGGTGACCCCGCTGCTGTACAGCGAGTACTGGCCATCGATGTCGCAATGCCACAGGTACACGGCACCCCCGGCGAGTGGTGCGCAACCGTTCGCGCTGTCCTGGATCGTGAGGTTGATCGTCACCAGAATGCCTTCCGCGACAGTGGTCGACGAACCGAAGCTGGACCGAATGTCGGATCGGACGATGCCGCTCTCGGTCAAGACATTGACCCCGTTCGAACCGTCACCCGGGTACGGACCGGCCGTCTCCTCCGGAATGACCTCACAGGAAGCGGTCGCAGCAGCCGTGGTCTCGGCGACAGCGGCAGTGGTGGCGGCCGTCGTCGACGCTGCGGCCGCATCCGTCGCTGAAGTCGCAGCGGTGACATTGGTTTTTGCCGTGGTCGTCGCAGTCTTGGCGTCGGATCCACACGCGGCGAGCGCGATCAGGCCAGCGCCGCCAGCGAACATCTTGAACAGGTTGCGGCGCTGCAGCAGGGTGGACAGATCGAAGTCGAGCCTGCGATCGTGGTCCTCGATTTCGGCGCTGAGATGCCCGTCAGTTGCAGAGTTTGCGAAGTTTGAATTTGGGTTGCGGCTTGCATTCATGATCTCTCCCTTGTGGCCGCTCGGCGGCTTGCGATGCCGGAAACGTATGGATGGAAACCACCGAAGTGTCGCCGATTTACCCGACTCTCACCTGATTCGCACCCCGTCCATACCGTGCGCCAACGACGCCACGTTCAAGTGCCACACCCCCCGTGTACGGTGGCTGATGTGACGAATGACAGCCCGAAGACGGCCCCGGGCGATGTGCTCAGGCCGCACGCAGAGGTGGAGTTCGCCAACGAACTCGCGGCGCTTGCGGCATGCGACACACGGCCGAAACCGCCGCGCTGGCACCTCTCGCCGTGGTCGGTGGTGGCGTATCTGATGGGCACCACGCTGCCCGACGGCACCGTCGTGTCGGCGAAGTACGTTGGCCCGCGACGGTTGATCGAGGTGTCGGTTGCGACGTTGGCGACGGATCGTGCGCTGCTGTTGTTGGGCCTGCCGGGTACCGCCAAGACATGGGTCAGCGAGCATCTCGCTGCAGCGATCAGCGGCAATTCGACGATGTTGGTCCAGGGCACGGCTGGCACTGCCGAAGAGGCCGTGCGCTACGGCTGGAACTATGCCCGGCTACTCGCCGAGGGCCCCAGCCACGCCGCGCTCGTACCGTCTCCCGTGTACCGGGCGATGGACCAGGGCGCGATCGTCCGTGTCGAAGAACTCACCCGAATGCCCAGCGATGTGCAGGACGCGCTGATCACGGTCTTGAGCGAGAAGGTTCTGCCGATCCCCGAATTGGCCAGCGAGGTCCAGGCCCGGCCAGGCTTCAACTTGATCGCGACTGCGAACAGTCGCGACCGCGGTGTGAACGAACTGTCCAGTGCGCTTCGCCGCAGGTTCAATACCGTCGTCCTGCCGTCGCCGGCGACGGTGGAAGAAGAGGTTCAGATCGTCTCCCAGCGGGTCGCGGCTTTGGCTGGCTCGTTGTCGTTGCCAAACGTGTCGGCCTCGGCGGATGAGATCCGGCGAGTCGTCTCGGTGTTCCGCGAATTGCGTTCCGGTCAGAGCGAGGATGGCCGGATCAAGTTCAAGACGCCGTCGGGCACGATGAGCACGGCCGAAGCGATCTCGGTGATGGTCCAGGGGATGACGATGGCTGCCCACCTCGGTGACGGAACGGTGCACTTCGACGACCTCCTCGCCGGGATCGAATCGACCGTGGTCAAGGATCCGGTTCACGACGTCGTCGTGTGGCGCGAGTACCTCGATTCCCTCGCCGTGCGCTAGCCGTGGAGGTTGTGGATGTCGTGGATGTCGTGAACGCGGTCGACGTTCGCCTATATGGCATACGTCATCACGGCCCAGGTTCGGCTCGCGCCGTGCAACGCGCACTCCAGGCCGACCCGCCCGACATCGTGCTGATCGAGGGGCCGCGCGAAGCAGATGGGATCGTACACCTCGTCGCCGACCCGGAAATGCGACCGCCGGTCACGATGCTCGGCTACGCCGTCGACAACCTCGACAAAGCAGTGTTCCACCCGCTGGCATCGTTCAGCCCGGAGTGGGTCGCAATCCGCGAAGCAGCAGACGCAGACATCCCCGTCCGGTTCATCGATCTTGCGCTCACCAACTCGCTAGCGGATTGGCCGGCCGAGTCACACGCGACGCTGCACACGGAACAGGACAGACCAGCGGATCCGCTCGCCGAACTCGCCAGTGCTGCCGGCTACGACGACACCGAACGATGGTGGGAAGACGTCGTCGAGCATCGCGACGGTACGTCGCCATTCGAGGCGATCGAGGAGGCGATGACCGCCCTACGACTCTTCTACGAATCAACGTTGGTGCCGTCCGATCCGGTCGAGCGTCGTCGCGAGGCCCAGATGCGCGCCGGCATTCGTGCCGCAATAGCAGCCGGTCACCAACGGATCGCCGTGGTGTGCGGGGCTTGGCACGTTCCAGCGTTGGCGAACGCTCGCGACCCCAAGCAGGCACGCAGCGATACGGCGCTGCTGCGCGGTATGCCGAAGGTCAAGGTCGCAATGACGTGGGTCCCGTGGACGCACCGTCGGCTGGCCAACGCCAGCGGTTACGGCGCGGGCGTCACCTCGCCCGGTTGGTATCACCACCTGTTCACCAACCCAGGCCCGGACACCGTCGCCCACTGGTTCACGCTCGCGGCTCGGCTGCTCCGTGCCGCCGACTACAGCGCCTCAGCAGCCGATGTGGTGGAAGCGACACGGCTCGCGACATCGCTCGCAACATTGCGGGGCAGGCCGCTCGCTGGCCTGATCGAGATGAACGATGCGGCGAGGGCGGTACTCGGCGACGGCACCGATACGCCGATGGTTTTACTGAGTAACGAACTGATCATCGGCACCCACATCGGTCAGGTGCCGGCGCACACGCCGATGGTGCCGTTGGCGCGGAACCTCGCGCTGGAGCAACGACGATGCCGGCTGAAACCAGACGCAGGCCCACGAGCGCTGGAACTCGATCTTCGCAAGCCGCTCGACCTGGCCCGCTCCAGGCTGCTCCACCGGTTGCTCCTGCTGCGGGTGCCGTGGGGCACTGAAGCCGACGGTAGGCGTTCGGCCGGAACATTTCGCGAAACGTGGAATCTGTTGTGGGAGCCCGAATTGGCAGTGCGCCTGATCGAGGCATCGGCGTTCGGGAACACGGTCGAAACCGCGGCAGCGGCAGCGGTGAGCCTGCACGCCAACGGCGCTGCGTCGCTTGCCGATCTCACTGCGATGATCGAGAGTTGCTTGCTCGCAGACATCGTCGAACCCCTGGCGGGCATCGTCGCACTCGTCGCCGATCGGGCGGCGCTGGACACCGACATCAGTCATGCGATGGACGCACTGCCCGCGCTGGCGCGCACCGTCAGGTACGGCGACGTGCGCGGTACTGACGCAAGTGCGCTCGGCAGTGTGCTTCGTGGGATGGTTGTTCGGATTGCGGCCGGTCTCGCGCCATCGTGCAGTGGCCTCGATGCCGACACCGCCGCCGCGATGGCGCGCAGCCTGGACGACACCCGTGCAGCGTTGTCGTTGCTGAACGACGAAGAATTGTTCGACCTGTTCCACGGTGCCCTGGCCGACGTGTTCGAGCGGGACCGGGTTCACGCGTCGCTGCAGGGACGAGCCACGCGGCTGCTCGCCGACGCGGGCGGGCTCAGCGCTGATCGAGTAGAGAGTCGGGTTTCGAGAGCGCTGTCGCCCGGCACTTCCGCGAACGATGGCGCCAACTTCGTCGAGGGCTTCCTCGGCGGGTCTGGCACCCTGCTCGTCCACGACCACGTCCTGCTCGATGTGATCGATCGATGGCTCGCAACGCTCGACGCAGAGTCGTTCATCGAAGCACTGCCCCTGCTGCGCCGCACCTTCGCCACGTTCGAGTTCGCAGAGCGCCGCCAGATCGGCGAACGGGTCCGGTCGGGAACGATCCCATTTGCCAGCAGCGATGGCCAAGCCCTCGACGCCGAACGGGTCGCGGCTGGACTGCACACGATTGGTCTGCTGTTGGGCGCGCCGCGATGACCGATCACCTGCTGCACGATCCACTCACGCGGGTCCACGAAGGGGAACGGCTCAGACGATGGCGGCTCGTACTGGGATCCGGTGACGTCCATAATCCGGAGGGGACTGGAATCAATCTCGACGGCGACGATCGGCCGATGGACGCGTGCTTGAGCGCGCTGTACGACGCTCCGCCAATTGGCGGCCAGCGCGGCCGAACCGCGAAACGTGCCGGCGGACTGGGGGCATCGGCGCCGAATATCGCCCGCTGGCTCGGCGATATCCGTCGCTACTTTCCAGCCGATGTGGTCCAGGTGATGCAGCGCGACGCAGTCGATCGTCTCAATCTGCAGCGGATGCTGCTGGAGCCCGAGATGCTCGCAGCAATCGAACCGGATATCCATCTCGTCGCGACCCTGCTGTCGCTGCAGCACCTGCTGCCCGACACCACGCGTGCAACGGCCAGAGCAGTCGTGGCCAAGGTCGTCGGCCAGTTACAGGATCGGCTGGCGGAGCCGACATTGCAGGCGGTGCGGGGCGCACTGATGCGCTCGGCTCGAACAAGGCGGCCACGTCATGCCGATATCGATTGGGACCGCACCGTCAGGGCGAACCTCGCGAACTATCAGCCGAGCCTCAAGACGGTCATCCCGCAGCGACTGATCGGGTACTCGAGGCGAAGCTCGGCCATGCGGCGAGAGGTGATCATCGCGATCGACCAGAGCGGGTCGATGAGCGACAGCGTGGTGTACGCAAGTGTGTTCGGTGCCGCGCTGGCCTCGGTGCGGTCGTTGCACACCCATCTCGTTGCGTTCGATACCGCGATCGCGGATCTCACCGAGCAGATCCAGGATCCGGTCGATGTGTTGTTCGGCATTCAGCTTGGCGGTGGAACCGATATCAACCGGGCGATGGCGTACTGCCAGTCCCTCGTCACCCGTCCGGATGACACCGTGCTGGTCATGATCAGCGATCTCTACGAAGGGACGCCCGGCGGCGATTTCGTTTCCCGAATCGCTTCGATGGTCAGAAGCGGCGTGACGTGCGTGGCCCTCCTCGCGCTGAGCGACGATGGGGCACCAGTGTTCGATCACGCCGCCGCGAGCGCACTCGCGGCACTCGGCGTGCCCGCATTCGCGTGCACGCCGAGTGCATTTCCCGACCTGATCGCCGCTGCGATCAATCGCCGCGATCTGGTCAGCTGGGCGGGAGACCACGGCCTCGTCACCCGCTGACAGCAGCCTGTCCCGGTTAGGTGCAGGTGGCGTTGAGGGCGACGAAGTTGACGTCGTAAACGTCGACGCATGTCATCGCCCCGACGACCGGACTTTGCAGTTCGGTGCTTCCCACTCGTACGGTGCCACCAGATCGGACGATGCTGTTTGGGAAACCAGTGATGAACGAATCGCGAATGAGAACGGTTCCATTGTTGACCCTCACGCCGTTGCCACCGTAGGCGGTGACGTTCGTCAGCGTTGCCGTACCCGTGCCGTCGTACCTGACGCCAAAGTTCGAACCGCTGGGCGCATTTGCGGCCGCTGTGACGTCGTTCATGGTGGGGCTCGAGGTGCCCAGATTCTCGATCGCAAAATTGGTGCCGAAAGGCCCGGTCGAGGTGGCGGTCACATTCTGCATCGTCGTGTTTGCATTGAGGTTCGTGAACGCAAACTCATCACCGAAGGACGAGACGTTGACGGCGACTTCGTTGACGATTGGTGACGACCCCTCGATGTAGATGCCGTAGGCACCACCGTTACCGCCGATGAGAGCGTTCACCGTCACGTTGTTCACCCGGAACCCGCCGACCGGAGTGACGTTGGTGATCCGCAGACCGACGGCTGCGTTGAAAGAGCTGCCATCGTTGGAGATGGTGAGGTTTCGGATCTCGGCGATCAGTTCACCTGCCTCGGCTCGCACGGTGGAGTTCAAGGTGGCGGAACTGTTGGCGTTGATGATCGTGTTCGATTGGCCCGAGCCTTCGATGTCGACAAAGTTCTCCAACAGGAT
>JANOQU010000454.1:0-3567 GCA_031422355.1 Actinomycetes bacterium | reverse complement strand
GTTGGCATTGGCGGAACGAGAGCTTCGGGCTCGCACCAATCGGCACTGGTTGCTGAACGGCGTCACGATGCTGGATCCACGCCAAACGTTCATCGACGTCACGGTCGAACTCGGCCGTGACGTGACTCTGTATCCGGGTGTGATCCTGCAGGGTCACACCGTAATCGGCAACGGTTGCGAGATCGGTCCGGATGCCCGATTGATCGATTGTGTCGTCGCTCCAGACTGCGTCGTCGAGAATTCTGTCGGGCGAGATGCAGAGATCGGGACGAAAGCCCACGTCGGACCATACGCGCACCTTCCACCCGGCAGCACCGTGGAAGCAGGACAAGTGACCGGCGCGTTCTACACTGCTCTTGTCGACTGAGTGATCGTGCGTGATTGCGTCGACTGAGGCAGGGAGTGTCATGGAGAAGGTCACCACCAAGCGATTGGCGCTGTACTCGGGGCGTACGCACCCGGCGCTCGCACTGGAGGTAGCCGAACACCTCGAACTTGCCATCGGCGACGCCAACATCGTCGAGTTCGCCAATGGCGAGATCCGGCCACGGTTTGCCGAGAGCGTGCGCGGTACCGACGTGTTCGTCATGCAGACCCACTTCGGCTGCAACGGCCGCAGCATCAACGACTCGATCATGGAGCAGTTGATCATGATCGACGCTGCCCACCGGGCATCGGCGAAGCGGATCACCGCTGTTTGTCCTTTTTACGGATACGCCCGCCAAGACCGCAAAGCCGAGGGCCGCGAGCCAATCACTGCTCGACTCGTCGCAGACCTGTTCCGCTCGGCAGGCGCCAAGCGAATGGTGTCGATCGACCTCCATAGTGGCCAGATCCAGGGCTTCTTCGATGGCCCAGTCGATCACCTCACTGCACTTCCGGTGCTCGAGCGCTATGTCCGCGACCACGCCCGCCACGGAATGGTGATCGTGTCGCCCGATGCGGGTCGGGTGAAGGTCGCAGAACGCTTTGCTCAGCACCTCAGCGACATGGGTGCCGATGTCGCGTTCATCAACAAGCGCCGCCCGAAGGGCACCACGAACGTTGCCGAAGCCAAAGAGGTCATCGGCGAGGTCGAGGGGCGATGCTGCATCATCACTGACGACATGATCGACACCGGCGGAACGGTGGTTTCGGCCGCAGAACTGCTGATCAAGCGGGGAGCCTCCGAGGTCTGGGTGATGGCGACCCACGGTGTGCTGTCAGGTCCGGCCGTCGGCCGCCTGCGCGATTCGCCGATCAAGCGCGTCGTGCTGACGAACACCTTGCCAACGCCCTCGAAGGAACAACTCCCCCAGCTCGAGGTTCTCTCGATCGCCCCGATCATCGCCGAAGCGCTGTCTGCCGTGTTTGACGACACCAGCGTGAGTGAGATCTTCGGCGGCGAGAATCAGGCGTAATCCGCCCGTTGCCCCGTTAGCATCGGCCACCGTTCTTTGCTGAACCAGCAGCACCTCTGGATCGCCCGTTGGCGGAGGAAATCATCATGTCGCAGACCATTCTCGTAGCAACCACCGGCCGTCAGACCGGCTCACCGGCGTCACGGCGCCTCCGCGCCGAGGACAATATCCCCGGTGTGATCTACGGCCAGGGGATGAGCCCGATCAGCGTTGCCGTAGGCCGCCGCGATCTCCGCTTGGCGCTCGCCGGGCCGGCAGGTTTCAACACCGTGCTCTCGCTCGAGGTCGATGGCAAGAAGTACCCAGCGGTGATCAAGGAAGTCCAGCGCCATCCGGTCAAGCGCAACGTCGCACACATCGACTTCCTCCAGATCAACATGAAGGAACTGCTGACCGTCTCCGTGCCGCTGCGCCTCGAAGGCGAAGCCAAGGCCGTCATGGCCGAAGGCGGCCTCGTTGACCCGGCCGTCGACACGATCGAGGTCGAGTGCACACCGGACAACATGCCGAACGAATTCGTGGTGGACATCACCGATATGCAGCCCGGCGACACCATCCGGCTTGAATCGCTGGTCATGCCGGCTGGCGTCACGGCCCTCGGTGACCCCGACATGGCAATCGTCAGTGCCCTGCACGGCTTCAGCGAAGCCGACCTGGAGTCCGACGCCACACCGGAAGCTGCCGAGGGCGAAGCCGCCGAAGGTGCTGCCGACGGCGAAGCAGCCGCCGAATAGTTCCTGGTCGTCACGTCTCACAGAGTCTGACCGTCGATGGCCCTGTTCGGCCGCACTGACCGGGCTGAGCGTCGCGGCACGCCCTACGACTTTTTGATCGTTGGGCTGGGTAACCCGGGCAAGGAATACACCCGTACTCGACACAACGTCGGCGAAGACGTCGTCAACGTCCTTGCCGGACGCCTCGGCGCGTCGTTCAAGGCCGGCCGCGACAAGGCCAAGATCGCCGAGGTGACACTTGCCGGACATCGCTGCGTGCTCGCGTTTCCGTTGACCTATATGAATGAGTCCGGTCAAGCGGTTGGTGCGATGACCCGCCGGTACGGCATCGACGACCCGGCCCAGATCATCGTCGTCCACGACGAACTAGATCTTGCACCGGCGCAGGTTCGGGTCAAAGTCGGCGGTGGATTGGCCGGCAACAACGGCCTCCGCAGCATCACTCAACATCTCAAGACCCAGGATTTCGTCCGGGTCCGGATCGGGATCGGCAAGCCGCCGTCGAAAGAGCGCGGCGCCAACCACGTGCTGTCGAAGATGTCCAAGGCCGAGCGCGAAGAGATGGACGTCTCGATCCAACTCGCCGCCGACGCCGTCGAGATGTTGGTCGCTCAGGGTCCCGACGCAGCGATGCGAACCTTCAACATCCGCCCAACGACGCCATAAGCCCTGCGATCGCTCTCCCACATCAATGAACGTTGTGGTACGCTCCGACCATGAGTGGGACACACACCATCGCAGTGGGTGATCGGGGGCGAATCGTGCTTCCTGCCGATGTTCGCGAACGAGCTGGGCTCTCAGTCGGCACGTCGCTCGTGCTCCTCGAAACTCCAACGGGGATCGTTCTGATGACTCGCGAGCAGCTGAGAAGGCGGGTGCGTGACGAACTCGCCGGGCTCGACCTTGTCTCGGACCTGCTCGCTGAACGTCGTCAGGCCGCACGAGTCGAAGACGGTCCGTGAGCGTCCTCGATGCATCGGCCCTGTTGGCATTCCTGCAGGATGAACCGGGGGCAGACATCGTCGAGACAGCCCTGACCGCAGGTGCACAATGCAGTGCGGCCAACTGGTCTGAAGTTGCCCAGAAGGTGATCGATGGCGGCCGGGACTGGGAACTGGTCTGCGCCTTGCTGTTCAGCTACGGCATCGTGGTCGAGCCAGTCAATCGAGATGACGCAGAGTGGGCGGCCTGGCGTTGGAAGCGTGGAGAAGGCCTGTCGCTCGCTGACCGCCTGTGCCTGGCGCTCGGTGCCCGGGCCGACTCGCCGGTGATCACCGCTGATCGGGCGTGGGGTTCGATCGACGGCGTCACACAGATTCGTTGAGGGAGCCTGTCAGGTCACGATCGGCGACCAATTGACCGGCATCGAGTTCGATCGAGCGGGTCAGCTTGACGTTGTGGAGCAGCGCTCGGTCGTGAGTGACCAACAGTAC
>JANOQU010000453.1:0-6512 GCA_031422355.1 Actinomycetes bacterium | reverse complement strand
GGACAAGGCCGAATATTCCGGCGCTTGGGTCAACTACGCAATCAGCGGAACGGGACCGTTCTTCATCACGGACAAGCGTGCCGGTTCGCCCGATGGTACCGATGTTGTGAGCAATGTAGAGGGCTTCCAGTTCTCGAACGGTACGTTCAGCCAGCCTCGTACGCCACGTTCGAGCAGTGGCGCGACGCGACGCAGCGCTACCAGGCCGATCTCCTTCGCCATCACATCGAGACGCTTCGGCGACTGAAGTACCGACCGGCTGGCGGCTTCGCACTGTTCATGCTCAACGACTCCAGCCCGGGCATCTCATGGAGCATCCTCGATCACAAACGAGTCCCCAAGGCCGCATACCACGCCGTCACCGAGGCGTGTCGGCCGGTCATCGTCGTCGCCGATCGGCTCCCCTTGATCGTTGCCCCTGGCGATTGCATCGCGGTCGACGTGCACATCGTGAACGACCTGCGAACAGCGGTCGACAACGCCCGCTTGACCGCCCACCTTCGCTGGTCGAACGGCGAGCACGAATGGAAATACACGGGCAACGCCGAACCGGACTCGGTCTCGCGTCTCTGTGTTTTGCAGTTCGTCGTGCCTGATGCGCCGGGGGACCTCTGGCTCGACCTCACCCTCGAAGCCGACGATGTCGCAACCACCAACCGAACCCAGACCGTGATCGTCCAACGATCCGAAAGCTGATGGCTACGGTGACACCCCGCTGTGGGTGTCAGTCGGCCACTTTCAGCACTCTGATCGGCCGCTGCCGCGGAAGTCTGCCGAGCCACCAACGCATCAGTTCGTGGTCGTCAGCCACGCCGTACGCGGCACACATCGCTTGTGCGCAACGGACGAGCTGATGACTGCGTTCCGCGTCACCGTGGGCGCTTGAAGCCTGCCTGAATGCTGCGGCAGCAACGTCCCACGGGCCCCGGTTGGCGGGAGTCGGAATGGCGACGACGTCGCGCGCAGACAACTTGAGCGCATCGGATGAGAGAGCGGCCCCGAGGTGACGCTCGGCAGCAATCGCAGTGGCCGGGGGACTGATCAAGAGTGCGCCGATGTGCCAGAGAATTTCAGTCGGCGCCTCGATCGAAATGACGGGAACCGAAGGAAGCAGGGAGCCATCGAGATCGACAACCGGTTCGAGCACCTTCGTCTGCGTCGCCAAGAGAACCTTCGGCCGCAGGCGGCGATGCGCCCATTCACGCATCTTTGGATCGAGTCGACCAACATCGACACGTGGTGAGCGGTAGCGCTTCCCATTGAAGGTTGTATCGCGTTCGCCCCACAGCAGTTGTCCAGGATCGATCAAACCAGACGTGACCAGCCTCGGAAATCCTTCGGCCGCCTCCGCTTGGTCGACGACATGGTCTGCCAGGCCGTAGTACTGATCCCGAAAATCAGCGGTCGCCGATACGAGATCGACAAGCTGCCCTCCGATCGCCCAGTTTCGATGGGGAACTCCACGAAAACGAGCGAGCAGTTCGCTCCACGTTCGGCTGTCAGAGTCCACCCGCGCCACTTTGTCGAGCGGGCGAAAACTGCGACCGGAGATCAGCCGTACATCGCAGACAGCCGCGCCGGCCTCAAGTACCGGCGCCCAGACATCGACATCCGCGTCGGTGAAGATCTTCTCGTTTGCGAACCAAGCGGTTGTCATGGCGGAACGCTCGAGAACTATGGATCGCACGTTTCCTGCGCCGCGTGCAGACAACACGGAAATTGGTTCGATCAGGCAGACACGTCCACCGATCGGCTTCGCCACCTCGAGGCCAACCAGAAGGAACAACGCAGCCGGGTCGACATAGCCTTGCGCTGCGGGACCGAACCGCTTCTTCAGTTCCGCCAAGTAGCCGTCGGCAAACGCAGTCTCAGAGCGAAGCTGGCCAAGAAACGGGGGGTTCCCGGCCACAACGTCGAAGCCGTCAGTTGCACCGACCGCCTCCATGATCGATGCCCAATCGATCCCAAACCGGTCGTCATCCGGCAGCATTCTCATCGGGACTTGGCGCTCCATCGTCAATGTGTCCGCGCAGAACACTTGCAGCTCAGCGAGCCGGGGGTCGGCGCCTTTGCCAGCGGCTCGGGTTAGCGCAGATCGACAGATCTCGACGGCGTCCCCATCACGATCAACACCGACCACGCATCTCAAGGCGTCGGTCGCAGCCTCGACTCTCGCAACGCCGGTGCGCAGCAGCGCCAACCGAATTCGTTCGAACGCGGGGACGAGAAAATTGCCGGAACCACACGTTGGGTCGAGGAGTCGAAGGCCCTTCACAGCCTCGCTTCCGCGTGCCTCCAACTCCGCGAGGATGGGGTCGAGGGCGATCGTAAGAAGACCGTCAACCACGTCTAGCGGGGTGTAATACGCGCCGCTCGCCTTGCGAATGCCTGCGGTCTCGAGATTCAACTGGTGGGCGTCACCGAGGTCACGAATCATCGTGGAAGCCGAATTGCACGACCGACAACCCGCGTCCTCCACATGCCGCATACCGTAGCCCCGGACCTCAGAACGCAAACTCAGCGCAGCAGCGACACCTCGTCGTAGCGTTGACCGAGCGCGACCTCGGGATCCATACCGAGCCAGTCGAGGCATGCCGTGTACATCGTGCGGGGGTCGATGGTTGGTCGCACATCCCCGTCGAGTTGATCCCCGAGATCGATTCCGCTGAGCACTCCCCCGTTCAGCATCGGGCCGAACATCATCGACAGCCCACCGGCGCCATGATCGAAGCCGCCGCTCGCGTTCTCTGTCACTCTCCGACCGAACTCACTGGTCGTCACCAACATCGTCCGATCAGCAAGGCCGGCCGCAAGGATGGTCGACATGAACCGCTCGACGCCGGCGGCGAGATCGGCGAGCAGCGCGGCGTGTGTGGCCAACTGGTTCGAATGGGTGTCGAAACCTCCGACGGAGACCACCACGATCCGCGCCCCCACATTGCCGGTTACGAGTCGCGCTGCAAGGTCGAGTCCACTGGACAGATCGAGCCCACCCTCGCGGTACGAAATCTCTTCGCCCGCGACCTCGTCAGCGATGAGTAGCCCTGAGAACGCACGAACGGCATCGATGGTCTCGCCGAGTGCAACTTGAGCACGTGCGATCAGCCGATCTGCGCTGACCGGATCACCGAGGCGGCCGAGCAGGGAATCGGGAAGTCCGACCGGAAACACGAAGCCCGACGGTTGCAGCACGACCGCGGGTTGGAACAGCTCGCTGCGCAGCAGCGGAGCACCGGATCCGAGCGCCGTTGCGTAGAGCGGAGACACGTCGCCCTCCACCACACTGCGCCCGAGCCAGCCGGTTGCGGAGGCGAGATCATTCGCCCGCCACCAACGGTCAAGCGACACGAAATGCGAATGATCCGGGTCGGCGAAGCCAATTCCCGGAAGCAACGCCAGCGAGCCTGCATCCCAGAACTGAGCGATTGGCTCCAGCGATGGATGCAGCGCCCAGTTCGACTCACCTGCGAGTTGGACGAGTTGGCTCTCCGGGACAGCAAGCGTCGGCCGCGCATCGCGATAACGGCCGTCCAGCGGGACGAGCGTGTTCAACGCATCGTTGCCACCGTTGAGTTGAACGACGACCAACGTTCGTCCGGTCGTCGTCTGCCCGGAAACCGCAGCGGCGGATGTGGTCGATGTCGTCGAACCCGCTGCGCTGGTGGGCCACGACGAGTCGGCCGTCGAGTCAGGCGTCAGGTCAGGCGACGAGCCTGGCGACGGTGATGAATTCCGGTCGCTGCCCGAGCAACCGTAGAGCGCGGCGGTGACGGCGGCTCCGGCTCCGAGCTGGATGAATTGTCGGCGATTGAGCATGGGTGTGCCTCCAAAGGCAAGAGTCAGGCGAGAACGAATTCAGGGGTACAGAGGGCCAACGCAAGCCGTTGGGATCCGGGCGAGGCCTGCAGCAATGCAGCGGTTGATGCCTCCCCGAAGGTCGGGTCCGGCAGCCCGAGCGCAATGGCCATACGATCGAGGTCGTTGGTGTCTGACGCTTCCCGGGCTTCGTTGGATATCGGTGCAGCACTCGCGACCTCGGCCGCGAGTTGGGCCCGAGCGACGATCGTCGACGAGCCGAACCAGGCGGCTCCCCCCGGCCAGCCGGCCACGTTCGGCGGGGACAACGGAACCTGGCCAGCGGTGCGCAGTGCAGACAATCGGACCTTGGCGTTGATGGAAGCCCCCGTCACCCGTTGGGAGATTGCCAGCCACGGAACCGGTGCGAGCACGATCGGCGAAGACGCACCGGCGAAACCCTCGCGAATCGCTGACCTGACCAGCGCTGCGATATCGAACCCGCTGTCGGTGAATGCCGCTCCGAGGCGGGCAGCGCCAGCACCATCGTCGGTACCGAGCAACTCACCAGCAACGATGCGGGCGATGTTCAGACCGAGATCAGGGTGACCGAGAATCGCGGACGTCACGGTGTCGACGTCGTGAACGCCGTCGACACCGAGGTAGCGCCGACGTGTGTTGTCGTGGCGGCTCGAGATGAATACCGTTTGGCCGAGAGCCCTGCGAAAGCGCCACCCGGTCAGCGCTGCGGCACCAGCCCTGACATCGTCCTCGGTGTATCCGCCGAGACCGATCGTGAACAGTTCCAACACCTCGCGACTGAAGTTCTCGTTGGGATGGGCCGCTGTTGAATCAGTGCCATCGAGATACACCAACATTGCCGGGTCGATCATGACCGATCTCAGCAAATCACCGAGCCGGCCCAACCCACCTGACCGGAACAGCCTGATCTGATCGACCATCAACCGCCCAATTTTGACCTTGTCGAGTGCGCTGACGAAGTGTCCGTGCCAGAGCCACGCCATCCGGTCGACGGCCGGGGTCGTGGTCCCCACGAGATGGTCGAGCCATGTGTTCACAGCCAGAACGGACGACCTGCGGTCTTGTTCGAGTGGGAGATTCGAATCGTCCCAAGGATCCTGCGCAACTGCTGTCGCGACCTGGTCGGTAGAAAGCAAACGGTCGAGTTCTGCGTCAACACCGTTGGCGATTGCCCGTTGCAGATCGGAGGGCGCGAGCCCAAGTCCCAACCGCCGATGAAGCCAACACACTGCTGCACGATCATCCATGACGCCACTGTGTCGACGACGTGTCATCGATGTATGAGCGAAGATCGGCTCTCCTGTGACGAAATTCAGGCGCCGCAGCAGGTCTGGTCGGGGAAGACTGAGGCGATGGCTGGCCCAACCGCTCGTTGGCGCGCCCTGTTGGCGCTGCTGCGACCCGACGCTTCGCGTTGGGTCGGCCTCGGCGTGCTTCTTGCCATCAGTTCGACGCTATCGTTGGCTGGCCCACTCGTCGTTCGCGCCATCATCGATCGGGCGGGCGGTCTCCAGTCCGTTGGCGGAACCGATTCTTCGCCGATCACTCGCCTCGCCGTGCTGTTCCTGATCATCGCAGTCACGACCCAGATGATCTTTGTTGTCGTCTCCTGGTTCGCAACGGTGACAGCGTGGCGTACCACCAATCAGATCCGGATGGACATGACCCGCCACGTACTCGGGCTGGACCATGAGTTCCATCGCAAGCACACGCCCGGTGAACTGATCCAACGAGTGGACGGCGACGTCACGTCCGTCTCAGAATTCCTCGGGCAGGTCGTTCCCAAGGTGGTCGGTGCAGCGATGCTCGTCGGCGGGATCGTGGTCGTCCTCGCCTTCGTCGACTGGCGGCTGGCAGTTGGCGCGGCTGTCTACGTGGTGATCGCAGGCGCCGGCGTGGTGCGCGGCAGACATCGCGCTGTCGGCGAGTCATCTGAGGAAATGGGCTCCTATGCCCGCCTCTATGGCGGAATCGAAGAGCGGTTGACCGCATCGGAGGACCTACGCGCAAACGGCGCCGGCGAGCATGCGATGTGGCGGTTCGTCGAAGAGAGTGCCGACGCGATGAAGTCCGCGGTTCGTCGAGAGAGCGCGTTCTTGCGGATGTGGTGGGCCGTCCAGAGCGCTGTTTCGGCCGGCTCCGTTGTCGCTCTCATTGCGAGTTCCGTCTTGGTCGGCGCCGAGGTGATCTCGATCGGGACCGCGTTCTTACTGTTCCAGTACGTCCTGCTGCTCGCACGACCGCTCGAAGACGTCGTCGACCAACTCGAGACCGTTCAAAAGGCCAACGGTGCAATGGTTCGTGTGATCGACCTCCTCGCCGTGAAGGCGACCATCATCGACGGCGGCAGGACGAGCCCTACCGCAGGTGCCCTGGCGATCAATTTTCGAAACGTCTCATTCGACTACGGCGACGACGAACCTGTCTTGGAACGGATCACCCTCTCCATCGCTGCGGGCCGATCCATCGGTGTCGTCGGCAGAACCGGCAGCGGCAAGACGACTCTGTCACGACTGCTCCTCCGACTGGTCGAGGCGACTGACGGTGTTCTCGAACTCGGTGGCGTCCCGATTGCGGACATCCCGCTCGACGAATTGCGCCGGCGCGTCGCGCTCATTCCGCAAGAGGTCGAATTGCTGACTGGAACCGTGCGTGACAACGTCACGCTGTTCGAT
>JANOQU010000452.1:0-28447 GCA_031422355.1 Actinomycetes bacterium | reverse complement strand
CAGCACGATCGCGCCCCGGTCGGCCTCGACGATGCCACTGATCGCCTTGAGTAGCGTCGACTTTCCCGCGCCGTTCGTGCCGAGCAGGGCAACGATTTCGCCTTCCTTGACGTCGATATTGACGTCGAAGAGGATCTGGCGATTGCCGTAGCCGGCGTTGACGTTTCGAACGAGTAGGAGATCGGCCTCGCCGTGGCGACGCTGATAGAGCGCCTCGGATCGTGCTGCGGTGGCCTTCCAGACCTGGGCGATGTCGTCGTCGATGGTGTTGGCCATACTGCGCAGAATCAAGGCGCTGACGATGAACAGCGGCAGCATCACGAGCATCCCGATGCGAACGCTCACTTATCGCCGACCCATCCAATGAGCGGCAACACGATCAGGCCGGGGATCACCCACAGCGATCCAACGCTGAATCCCGTGGCCCGAGCCCGCGCCGGTATGACGAGCGAGAACGTGACCAACAGACCCGGCCCGAGCGTGGCGAGCGCGGCCGTGATGACGCAGTTCATCGCAACCGCGACCACGACATTGGGAGCGAGCGCGAATCCGGCGAACGCGAACGACGTCGCGATTGCGATCGACGACAGGAACCGGATCAGACCCTTGATGTCGTTCATGAAACGACGAGTGATGAACCGCGAACCAAACACGATGCCGACGAGCGCGAATGGCTCTGCAATCGCCGACGCAACCCCTCTCGCCCGCTCGTCGAGGTTGAATTCCCGGTCGTAAAGCACGGACGCAAGCGTGATGAATCCGATCAGTGCTGTGGCCAGGAACGGCAACGACCACCAGATTCGGCGCAGGCTGTCGATCTTTTGAACCGTCCGCCAACTCTCGGCGAACGACGCCGGAATCTCTTCGGTGTTGATGACGTCTTCGCTCGCCCCGGTGGCCGCCCGCTCCCATCGGCCGCGGATCGGTTCGCGCAACCGGAACGCCAAGAACGCGAACAGGATCGTCGGCACCATGAACACGAAGAACGGCGTGCGCCAACCAAAGGCATATGCCAACAGGCCAGCACTCAGCGGGCCGACGAATGCCCCAACCGCGTTGGCGGCTCGGTGGGCGCTGTACACCCGGCTCCGAGAACCAATCGGGTAGTAGTCAGCGAGCAGCGAGTTGTGGGTGGGGTCGATGACCGCCTTGCCGATCGAGGAGCCGGATCTCGCCACCGTCAACAGGATCAGCCCGGAGGCAAGGCCGGTCATGCCGCTGAAGATCGCCCACACCAAGGCTCCTGCGATCGCCATCGGGACACGCTTGGACTTGTCGGCCATTTGGGCGATCGGCACCTGAAGTGCCAGTGAGGCAATCGAGGCCAGCGCCACCAGGCCGAGCGCAGTCTTGAGGTCGATGCCGAAGTCGTCGCGAATCTCGGGGAGCAAGATCCCGAATGCAGCCCGATCCAGTTCATCGACAGCGTTCAGGCCAAACAGGATCACGAGCGGATACGCGGATTCTCCGCCGCACAGTTCGGTGAGCCAACGCATTGGATGGCGCACTGCGGAGAGGAACCGGCTCAATCGATCCTGCTCTCTGCGGCCACCAGCGACGAATCGTCGTCGAGTGTCGATGTTGCGTTCGGGATCGCCGCGTCCGAACCAGGCTCGGCGAGCGACGCCACCAACTTCCGCTCATTCGCGTCGTGACGTCGGCGCGCACCGCGGGCGATGAGGTCACGAATCTTGGTCACCTGACTCCCGAGACCGGCCGGCATGACGAGCAGGATCAACAGGACCGAGAACGAGGTTGAGAGCAGACGCCATTCGTCCGGGAGCCGCAGGGTGGCACCGATGTAGACCGCGCCGATGATCACGCCGGTGATCGAGCCGAGTCCGCCGATGATTGCTGAGGTGAGGACCCCGAAGCTGGTGCCTGGATTGAATTGACCGAGGCTGAACGCGTGGTTCATGTGCACGTACAGGCCGCCGGCAACCCCGGCCACGGCACCGCTGAGCATGAACGCCGTGAGCTTTGCTCGGATCGTCGACACTGCAAAGCTCTGCGCCCCTCGCTCGTTCTCGCGCATCGCAACGATGACGCGCCCCGTTCGGGAACGTCGAATCCCCTTGACCAGCAGGATCACGACACCAAGCACACAGAGGCTGTACGCGTAGTAGCGAGTCGGTGTGTCGATGTCGATCTTGCCGAACAGTGGCGCGACTTCGAGTCGGTCGCGCGGGATCCAGCCGAAGAAACGGTCGTTGAGCAACCACGAGGTCACGCTGAGACCGAATGCCAGTGTCGTGACCGCCAGATACAGCCCCTGCAGTCGCAACGCCGGTAGGCCGACGACAAGCGCTGCAATCGCTCCGGCTGCGGCCGCGAAGACGAGTGAGAGGGTCAGATCGACATGCCAGCGCGACGTGACGAGCGCGCTCACGGCACCGCCGACGGCCACCAGGCCGAGTTGACCGAGGGAGATCTGTCCGGCCCAGCCCGTCAGGACGAGCATCGAAACGCCGATGATGCAGAACACGATCGTCTCGTTGAGTTGAATCAACCGATCGACGCGCAAGATCACGGGCAGCAGCACGAGTACCAACACGACGATCGCACCGGTGGACCACCGGGCCAGCCGAACGAGGCCGAGTCGCGACGTCTGAGCATCGAGCGGACGGACTTCTTCGGCCCCCTGCCACGACGACGTGGTGTCGTTGTCACGTCGGCTGCTCGACCTGCGCTGCAGCAAGAGCGCAGCGAGTACTCCAGCCGACACCATCGGGACCGCCAGCAGCGGAGAGTCGACGGTCCACGTCACCCAGTAGCCGAGGAAGCCAATCGCGATCCCGGCGAATGCGATCACGACCAAGTTTTGCAGTCGGCCGATCACCAGCGCTGCCATCGCGAACAGCAGGTTGGTCACATCGAACGCGCTGCCGATCGGGAATCCGAGGATGCCGGCACGCATGAACAAAGCAATGAATGACAGCGCGGCGGCCAATGCCCAGACAATGGTGCTCAACCGGGCGACGGGGATTCCCAGCATGTTGGCCCGATCGCTGCGCTCGGCTGCAGCCCGAACGGCGGTGCCGATTCGTGTCTTGTTGAGGAACAGCGCAACCAGCACCATCACCAGCGGGGCAACGACGAGGGCGACGAAATCGTTGGACAGCAACCGCACCGGCCCGATGTCGACCTTGAAGCCAAAGGCTTGCGGAAGTCTTTCGGAGGCGGCATTGCGACCCCACCAACGCGGAAGCAAAATCCCGAGCACGACGAGGAGCTGGGTGATGCCGAGCGTCGCGACCGTCAACGAGAGCCGAGATGAATTCTTGAACCGTCGCACGAAAACAAGTTCGACCAGTCCGCCGAGCACTACCGAGACCACGAGGCCAATCACGAATCCGAGCGGATATGGAAAGTTCGAGAACACGACCAGTGCAACGGCGAATGCAGTCGGCACCGAGCCGAGGTCTGCCTGGGCGAAGTTCAGGACCCGGTTGGCCCGATACACGAGCGCGAGGCCCATCGCCAGCAACGCTGTCAGCATTCCGAGAACGAGGGCGCGGATCGCTGCGCCGTACGGCAGCGGATACCGCAGGAACGCGACGAACAGCACGACCGCCACCGCCACTGTGACCCCAACTCGGGCGACGCGACGATCCTGCACGGGCCCCCCGGTCCGCGTCACAAACCTCATTGCCCGCTGAAGGTAGTTGATACGTGTCCGCTACCGTCAGTTGGACCGGAGGTCGATCACGGCCGGCCCGAGAATCGGCGCCTGACACCTGCAGAACGCCACCGAAGGACCAACCAATGAGCACCGCCGAAACCACGCCAGCGACTCCGACGAAGAGCGGACCGGTCACTCGGCCGGCGAAGAAACTCACGTTCACCCAAAAGGGCATCGTGGCAAAGTTTCGGCAACGGTGGCGGCCGATCGATTTCGTATTCAGCGGGATCGACGGATTCGTCCGTCACAAGACGGGCCGCCACGCCGCGCTTCTCGCCCACTACGGCTTCCTGTCGGTGTTCCCGCTGCTCGTCGTACTCACCACCATTCTCGGTTTCGTGCTCGAAGGCCGGCCGGACCTTCGCGGCAAGATCGTCGATTCGGCACTCGCCAACGTCCCTATCGTCGGTCAGACAATCGGGACGGATCCGAACAGTCTCAAAGGCAGCGTCGTCGTGCTTGTCGTTGGCTTGGCGACCACGCTCTGGGCCGGAACGAAGGCGTTCGTGGCGGCCCAGAACGGAATGAACGACATCTGGGACATCCCAGACGACGATCGGCCGAACATCGCCAAGGCTCGTGGTCGAGCGCTACTGGCGATCGGAATCGTCGGCGTGTCCCAAATCGGATCCGGAATCCTCTCTGGAATCATCGGTGTCTCCGGCGTTTCATGGCCCGCCCGGATCCTCCTTGCGCTCGCCACGATCGCAATCAACATCGGCGTTCTGATGGCTGCGTATCAGGTGCTCACCGCGCGTCGACTACACCGAATGCAACTGCTGCCCGGCGCGATCGGTGCCGGACTGGGCTTTTCGTTCCTGCAGGTCATCACCGGCACTGTCGTGACCCGAGCGATCAACCAGGCCACACCGGTCTACGGCAGTTTCGCCGCCGTGATCGCCCTGCTCAGTTGGCTCGGCTTGCACGCAATGGTCTCCCTGCTCGGTGTCGAAGCCAACGCTGCCCTCGATCGTCGCCGGAACCCGCCGCCCGCCGACGACTGCTGACCCTCTACTCGCCCGCGAACACAACCCGGCACCTGCCCTGTGGAGGGTTTCGTGACCGCTCCGGCCCGAGCAGCAAACCCTCCACACCCGCCCTGTGGAGGGTTTCGTGACCGTTCAGACCCGAGCAGCAAACCCTCGGCACTACCGGTGCGATCAGTTGGTGTGACGGAAGTCGCTCCCTCGAGCGGCCTCGACCGCAAGCTGGCGGCACCGCTTGGCATCGTCGAACGACCGCCGTTTGGTGAACGAAGCCGCCACCGGCCACACCGTTGGCGATCGAATCGACACGATCGGGCCATCCCGACAAGCGATCCCGCTTTCGGACTCGCCAATCAGCGGCTCTGATTGACTCACAGCCCCTACTGACTGTCGTATCAACCAGTAGAAACGCGCACTTTGGGTCCGTATGGTCCTCGCCGTGACAAATGCACGTGCCACCTTCGCTCCTGCCGACCTCCCTCCGGTGAGCGCAAAGATCGACGAATTCCTTCGTACCTCACTCGCACCGACACCGTTCATCGTCGTCGATGTCGACATGGTCCAGGAGCGCTACCACAGCCTTGTCGAAGCCATCCCGAGCGCCCGGGTCTACTACGCCGTCAAGGCCAACCCGGCGCTGCCGATCCTGAGGCGTCTGGTCGGCCTCGGTTCGGCGTTCGACGTCGCCAGCCCGGCAGAGATCGATTTCTGTCTCGCAGCAGGTGCAGACCCGTGCGACATCTCGTATGGCAACACGATCAAGAAGCGGCGCGACATCGCGTACGCGGCGTCGCTTGGCGTCAAACGGTTTACTGTCGACTGCGAACCTGAACTTCGCAAGGTTGCAGAGGTCGTTGCCGATGCTTCGATCTGTGTCCGGTTGCGCCACGAGTGCAGCGGTGCAGACTGGCCGCTGTCGCGAAAGTTCGGCTGCGACGCCTCCGAAGTGGAGTCACTCCTCGTGCTTGCGACAGAACTCGGCCTCGAATGCGGCGTGTCGTTCCATGTCGGCTCACAACAGCGAGACCTGGGCGCGTGGGACGACTCGCTCGAAGTCGTCGCTGAACTGATCGACCGCGCTTGTCGGCGCGGAGCGCACCCGACGTTCGTCAACCTCGGTGGCGGCTTTCCTGGCACCTATCGTGAGCAGTCCCCCCGTATCGACGCATACGGCGCTGCGGTACGGGGCGCCCTCGCACGCTGGTTCCCGGACGGCATCAACGGCGCTCCGATCGAGGTCATGGTCGAACCCGGTCGATACATGGTGGCCGATGCAGGCGTGCTGCGCTCGGAGGTCGTCCTCGTTTCCCGACGATCACCGCTCGACACCGAACGCTGGATCTATCTCGACTGCGGCAAGTTCCATGGGCTCGCCGAGACGATGGACGAAGCAATCCGCTATCGCCTGCGCACACCGCACGACGGCGGCCCAGCCGGCCCCGTTGCGATCGCCGGTCCCACATGCGACTCCGCCGACGTGCTGTACGAGAAGAGCGCGTACGAATTGCCGCTTGCCTTGGCCGAAGGCGACATGGTCGACATTCTCTCTGCGGGCGCTTACACCACGACGTACAGCTCCGTTGGCTTCAACGGCTTCCCCGCCCTCGCCGAACACTTCGTCTGATACCGCGCTCCGTTGCACGGGCGCGATGTCCGAGGCGGCGCTGGCTCTGAGTCAGGTCGACATTTCGCCGGTACATTGCCGAGAGTCGAGTGGATTCGCCCAATGTCAACGGGAATGCACAACACGACATCGTGGTTGCAGTCACGTTCTGGTGGTCATCCTCCAGGCACACAGAAGGGAAGCTGCCCAGCATGACGAGAAATCCCAATTCAAGTGGCATGGACCGAATCGAAATCAGCGGTCTGCGCGTGATGACGTTGGTTGGCGTCATGGCCCACGAGCGTGAGTCAGCCCAACCGCTCGAGTTAGACATCCTGCTCGAAGGCGACCTTCGCGACGCCGGGTCCAGCGACGACCTCGTCGACACAGCCCATTACGGCCTGGTTGCCGAACGCGCTGCAGCCATTGCCCGCGAATCCAAGGACGAGTTGCTCGAACGGCTGGTCCACCGCATCGCAGAGGACGCGCTCACCTTCGACAGGGTCGAGGCCGTCGAGATCGTCGTCCGCAAACTCCGTCCCCCGATTCCGGAAGACATTCAGTACACCGCTGTCCGCATCCGCCGCACCCGAGCGGACTTGCAGATTCCACCGAGGACGAGCCATCGGGCAATTGTCGCCCTCGGATCGAATCTCGGCGACCGTGTCGGCTTTCTCAAGCTCGCGGTCGAAGAACTGGGCTCCAGCCTGATCGCTCAGTCGCAGGTTTTCGAAACCGCTCCTGTCGGTGGGCCTGATAATCAGGGGGCGTACCTGAACATGACGGTCGCTGTTGAGACGTCGCTCGATCCATTCGCGATGCTGCGCCGGTGCCAGCGGATCGAGTCGCTGGCGCTCCGTCAGCGAATCGTGCACTGGGGACCGCGCACCCTCGATGTCGACCTCCTGTTCTTCGACGACATCACGGTCGCCAGCCCCGAACTGACGATCCCTCATCCACGCTATGCGGAGCGTCGATTCGTGTTGGCTCCGTTGTCCGAGGTGGCTCCGGAATTCTGCCCGCCGGGTTGGGACGACACCCTCCCGCCCGACGTCATCACGCCGCTCGGCCCTCTCGCCGATCTGTACTGAGCGACTGCTTCGTGATCCGTCAAGCGGTGAGCCGTGAACGTTGCCTACCCAACGCCCAGCTTGCGTTCCAGGTCTCGAACGAGGCCCGGGTAGTGAACGCGGCCGTAATCCGGCTGATGGCGCAGCACGATTTCCATCAATTCCCAGTGCTGGGGCGTGTCCTTCCATGGCAGTGCGATGTAGACCGGAAGGTCCCATCGACGGAGTTGATCGATGTTGTTGTAGACGATCTTCTGATAGCGGAAGCGGTCGTCCCAGGCCCAGTTGCTGGGCGCAAATCCGGTGCCGGGATCAATGATGCAGCGATGACGGAGGCCGAACCGGTCGGCGTCGGCCAGGCGCGCGTCGAAGAAGTCGATCAAGGTGTCGACGGGGTCAGCCTTGACGTGCTTCATCTCACGCGGGTTCGGACCGGACAGAAATGGCAACACGATCGGCACCTCACAGTCGGCCGCCACCTTCCACATCGCGTCGGTCTGCATCCCGTCGGCCGCGTTCAGCACGGTCGCGCCAGCTTCGATTGCGCGGCGGGCAACCTGGGGACGCCACGTGTCGACACTCAGCGGTACGCCAAGTTTGGCGAGGTCGGGAATCAACGGCGCAAGGCGCGCCCATTCGGTCTCCCAACCAACCACCGTCGCCGCATCGGTACTGCCTTGACCGCCGAGATCCAAGGCGTCAGCGCCTTCGGCCAGCATCTTTCGAGCTCGTTCGACAGCGCTCGCGGCATCAGTCACGATCGAGTCGGTGTTCAGCGAATCGGGCGAAGCATTGAGCACGGCAAACAGTTCCACGACGACCGAGGTTATTGGTCATGACCGCATCTACCCTCAGCGATCTGAGCGCCATTCGCACCTTCGATGCGTCGGCGTACACGATGGCCGATGCACTGGCCGCCAAGCATGGGCGAACCATCAGCGTCTGCATTCCTTGCAAGAACGAAGCGGCGACGATTGGGTCGTTGGTCTACATGCTTCGCACCGAATTGGTCGATCGCTTCGGTCTGATCGACGAGTTGATCGTTCTCGACGACAACTCCACCGACGGGACGGCTGGCATCGCGGGAGCCCACGGTGCGACGGTCGTCTCGATCAACGCAGTCAACGACGTTTACGGCCCCGGACGCGGTAAGGGAAATGCTCTCTGGGCGACACTTGCCGCAAGTACCGGCGACTTCATCGTGTGGTGCGACGGCGACGTCACAACCGTCGAGCCGTCGTGGATGCTCGGCCTTCTGATGCCGCTGCTGACCAATGACGACGTGTCGTTGGTGAAGGCGAGCTATCACCGGCCGACAGAGCACGGAGGCGGTGGACGCACGACCGAACTCGTCGCCCGGCCGCTGCTCAGCCTGTTCCTCCCAGAGCTGACGGGTCTCCACCAACCCCTGAGCGGCGAGTTCGCCGGCCGTCGGACCACGATGGAGCAGATCCCTTTTGTGCAGGGTTGGGGCGTCGAGATCGCAATGTTGGCCGACGTCGCCGAGCGCTTCGGGGCATCGGCAATCGCCCAGGTCGATGTCGGCGAGCGGCTCCATCGTCATCAGACGCTGGACCGACTCGGCGTGCAGGCAGCGGAAGTAATGGCAACGCTGCTGTCGCGCGTTGGCGTCTCCAAACGCTTTGCCAGCGACCAACTTGCGTTGCTTCGACCCAACGGTGCCGCAGAGGCGCTGAACCTGGACGAGCGCCCGCCGATGCGGTCCGTGCGCTCGATCGACTGAGCACGAGGGCACCGGGAACGAAGGGACCGAGGAATACAGAGGTTGTCGGATGGAGCATGATGAGCTGATGATCGCTCAGTCACTCATCGAGATTGCCGAACTCGTCCGTTCCGGAAAGCGCTCGGCGCGCAGCGTCGTCACCGAGGCACTTGCCACGATCCAGGAACGCAACGATTCGTGCAACGCCTTCGTCGCTGTCAACAACGAGCAGGCAATCAACGACGCGGAGGAGTTGGACCGGCGCGTGCTGCATGACGGGCCTGTCGGGCCGCTCGCAGGTGTACCGCTGGCCGTCAAGGACACAGAGGATTCCGTTGGTTACCGCACGACGTTCGGCTCCCGGCTGTGGGCGAGTGCGCCGCTCGCAACGCGCGACTCCGTCCTTGTCGCGCGACTCAAGGCGGCCGGATGCATCGTGGTCGGCCGAACGAACACACCCGAACTCGCGGCGAAGGGCGTCACCGACAATCCGGTTTTCGGCGCAACTCGAAACCCACTTGATCGCGCCCGCTCCGCTGGTGGCTCCTCGGGCGGAGCGGCGGCGGCCGTTGCGACCGGCATGGTGCCCCTCGCCACCGGGTCCGACGGCGGCGGGTCGATCCGGATCCCAGCAGCGGCGTGTGGGCTTCCCGGTTTCAAGCCATCCCTCGGCCGCATCCCCGATGGCGGACCGACGCCAGTCGACTGGGCGAATCTCACGAGTCGCGGGGTCCTCACTCGGACAGTGGACGAACTTCTCACCGTGCTCGACGTCATCGTTGGACCGGACCCGACCGACCTCCGCTCGCTGCCGGCACCGTCTGTGCCGTGGACAGAGGCGGTCGCAATGCAACGCCCGCCGGTTCGCATCGGCTGGAGCCCGACGCTCGGATACGCCGATGTCGATCCGGTGATTGTCGAAGCATGTTCGGCCGAGGTCCAGCGACTCGCCAGCGAGGGCATCGAGGTCGTGGAGATCCCGAACGTCTTCGACCACGACCCGGTGATGACGTGGGCGACACTGGTCTCCAGCTATCTCCACCGATCCGTCGTCGGCCGAAACCTCGCGCTGATGGACCCCGACGTCCGCGGCTACGTCGAGATGGCTGCCGGATGGACGGCGCAGCAACTTGTCGAGGCCGATGACGCCTGCCACATGTTGAACCTGCAACTGGTCGCAACGTTTCAACGATGCGACCTGCTCCTCACGCCGACCCTTGCATTCGAGCCGCCGCTCATCGGCGAAAATGACAACCGCTTTGTGCGTGCGACCTACCCGTTCAACATGACCAGGTCTCCTGCAGGGACGATTCCGGTCGGGACAACTGCTGGTGGTCTGTCGATCGGACTGCAGATCATTGGCCCCCAACACGGCGATATCGCGGTGTTGGCACTCATGCGCCAGATCGAGACCCGGGCGACCTGATCAGACGGCGGGCACCTGCTGGGTGATGCAATGGATGCCGCCTCCGCCGTGAGCGAGGATCGGACCGACATCGAGTCCGATCAAGTCACGGCCGGGGAACTGCTCGCCGATGATCTCGAGCATGTCGGAGTCGGCTGGATGGTTTGCGGTCGGGACGAGCACGAACCCGTTACCAACGTAAAAGTTGCCGTACGGCACCGGCCGACGAGCACCGGCAATCTCGACGAATGGCAGGACCGGAATCTCGACCACGTCGAGAAGCCGTCCCGCAGCATCGACGGATCCGCGTGCCCAGCGAGCGTTGACGTTCATCCGCAGCCAATCGGGTTCGTCAGGGTCGTCACAGCCCTGCACCATCAAGACGCCGGGGCGCGCAAACGCCGCAACGTTGTCGACGTGGCCATCGGTGTCGTGATCATCGTTTAATCCGTATGGCAGCCAGATCACCGTGATCACGCCGAGCTCGTCACGGATCTGCGTCTCGATGTCCAGTTTGGTGAGGCCCGGATTGCGATTCGGATGCATCAGGCACTGCACGGTCGTGACCAACGTGCCGGCGCCGTCGACAGTGATCGAACCACCCTCGAACACCATCGGAACACGTCGGCCTGGGTCGCCGGCGTGCGTCGCCCAACGACTGGCGGCGAGATCATCCTGATCCCAAGGTGCGTACTTGGTGCCCCATCCATTGAACGCCCAATCGAGCGCCGTCCGTTCTCCGGCGGCACCGGTGACATAGATCGGGCCACTATCACGAAACCACGAATCATCGATCGGCATCTCGACGATCTCCACCCGGCCACCACAGAGTTCGGCCGCTCGCTCTACCGATGGTCCGGGATTCACGAGCATCGACACCGGCTCGTAGTCGGCGATCGCGCGTGCAACCTGCGCGTGGGCGTCCTCGGCCTGGCCCATCAAGTCGCCATAGACGTCGGTCCGCGTCGGCCAGCAGATCACGGTGCGCTCATGCGGGGCGGTCTCGGCCGGCATCCGTTGACTCATTGGTCTCCCCGGCCGTCAAGCGTCATCAATGGTGTATACAGGTCTGGCCGGCGGTCGCGGAACAGCCCCCACGACTGACGCATCGTACGCACCGCATCCAGGTCGAAGGTGGCCGTCAGGACTGCCTCCGCGTCGCGACCCGCCTCTTCAACTTTGGCGCCGGTTGGGTCCGCTATGAACGAGCTACCGTAGAACGTGATCTCGCGGTCGCCGTAGCGACCGATTTCACGACCGATCCGGTTCGCAGCGATCAGCGGCGTCAGGTTGGCGCCAGCGTGACCCTGCATCACCCGCTGCCAATGCCCACTCGAATCCCACGACGGATCCGGTGGCTCGCTGCCGATCGCCGTGGGGTAGAACAGCAACTCGGCTCCCTGCAGCGCCATCGCCCTGGCGCTCTCGGGAAACCATTGATCCCAGCAGATCCCGACGCCAATCGCCGCATAACGGGTGTGCCAAACCCGGAACCCCGTATCGCCCGGATTGAAGTAGAACTTCTCGGTGTATCCCACTCCGTCGGGAATGTGGCTCTTGCGGTAGATGCCCATTTGGCTGCCGTCGGCGTCGACCATCACGACGGTGTTGAACGTTGCGTTGTTCGCACGTTCGTAGATGCTGATCGGCAGCACAACCTTGAGCTCCGTGGCGAGGGCGCGGAAGTGTGCAACGGTGGGGTGATCGTCGACGGGGTGCGCCCGAGCGAAATGCTCAGGCAACATATCGATACAGAAGTACGGCCCTTCGAACAGCTCTGGGATCAGAACGATCTGTGCCCCTTGCCCTGCGGCATCGCGAACGAGCCGCTCCGCTGTCGCAATGTTGGCGCCGACATCGTCGACCATGGCCATCTGCACCGCAGCAACCGTGACTGTCATCGCGCCAATCTATCCACGTGGGTCGGCACTGGCCGCCGGCGCCAGGGCGCCTCGTTGCATGGCACGTTTCACGCCCTCGGTGCCGCTGCGTGCCATCCCTTGGCACAGTGCGGGAACAAGGGCGTGGTTTGTGTCACGTGGCCCGGGGCGGGCCGGGGCGGCCCGGCGGGCGCGGGCGGCGGGCGCGGGCGACGGCGGCGAGTGGTTAGGAACTTGGGGGGACGGCTTTGTCGCTCACCCAGTTGCCGTGGAAGCCGTACGGGATCCGCTGGGGCAACAGCACTCGGGCGACCTCGCCGCGATCGAAATCCTGGGCGTCCAGAACGACCAGTTCGGCCTTGTCGTTCGGGACGTCGTGGACGAACGTCATCAGCCAACCATCGTCCTCGTCGGTCCCGCCCTCGCGGGCGATGAAGACGGGCTCGCCGGCGCTGCGTCCGGGGCCGTGATCGAACACCCAGCGCTGACCGGTGTGGAGATCGTGCTTCAGTGTCGGCCACTCGGGCTTGGTTGCCGACGTCGACGCGCAATAGCCGAACTTGTACGGCTTGGCCGTCAGCTTGCCACGATGACGGGGGAACTCCTGCGGTGTCGAGTCGATCACCGTGACGCTGGACGTGCAGGTCTTCGGATTCAAGACCCAACGCTCGAGGCGGGCCAAGTTCTCCTGAAACGGGCCGGTCCTCGATTTGTCGAACATCACGTCGTAGACGCAGAGATCCACGACCACGCTGCCGTCTGCCTGGTCGTAGGCGTTCATCGGGTGAAACGAATAGCACTCGGGAACGTCGATCCAGACAATCTCGTTCGCTTCGCCCTCGCGTGGCAACAGGCCCACCCGGCTACCGGTTCCGGGTTGCCAGCTGAGCGGGAATCGATTGCCTGCGAATGCCATGTCGTAATCGACGCGACACGGGAAGTCGTACACCAGCGCGTAGGTTGCGGTGAGCGACATGTCGTGCAGCATCGTCGGCAGCTCCAGCGGAATATCGACGGTCCGGCGGACCTTGCCATCTGCGGCGACCACGACGTACTGCACGTGATCCAGCCACTGCGGCAGGGCGTAGACGACGGCGTGCATCTCCCCGGAGTCCGGGTCCACCTTTGGGTGAGCCGTGAATGCGGCTGGCAGCGTGCCGAAGAAGTCGTTCCGACCAACGGTCTCCAATTCGTAGGTCAACTCGACGGGGCATCCACCTGCCTCGACCATTGCCCACGTCGTTCCGGCGAACCCACCGACGTTCGTGTTTGGACCACCGGCGCCGTCGTTCCAGTTGCGTCCGGGTATGTCGGGCTGACCACGCCGCGCGCTGAGGCTGGAACTGCCGACGTAGCGGTTGCGATACCACTCAGCGTTGCCATCGCGCAGCCGAACACCGTGGACCATGCCGTCGCCGGTGAACCAATGATGAGCGACCGGGTCGTCGACCTGGATGGGGTTCGGACCGTTGCGGAGGTAGCGACCACTCAACTCCTTGGGCAGTTCACCAATGATCGGAAGATCGAAGGCCGTGACCTCGTCGGTGATCGGGGCATAGTTGCCCTCCAAGTACATATTGACGCTCATTGATGACCCCCAAGGTCCGTCGAATTGGAATGAGAACACGTAACAGCGTTACGCCGTCCGATGGCGTAACATTGTTACATGACTGCTCCGTTGTCAAGGGCAATCGATGTGCCAACAGACACTCGATCGGCGATTCTCTCGGCGGCGCTGTCCATCCTCCAGAAACACGGTGCCGGAGCGATGACGATGCGATCCGTTGCCTCTGCCGCTGGTTGTTCGACCACGGGGGTGTACACCTACTTCGGCGGCAAGGCAGGACTCGTCGAGGCGATCTTCATCGACGGGTTTCAGAACTTCGGTGAAACGATCCATGCCGCCAGGCGTGCGTCCCCTGCCGACCAACCGCTGGCTGGTCTCGCGGAGGCGTACAGAGCATGGGCGCTCTCGAACCCGACGCAGTACATGGTCATGTTCGGCCGAGCCGTTCCGGACTACGTTCCGAGTACCGACGCTCGAGACGTCGCAACATCGACCTTCGATGATCTCGTGGCGTCAACCAGGCTGACGATGGCGACCCTTGATCTCGTCGGTGACCCGATCGAAATCGCCCATCACCTCTGGGCCGGCATCCACGGATACGTGTCGCTCGAACTGGCCGGAATGGACATGGCCAACGACGATGCCGAGCGGACGAAACGGTTCCGACTCGGTGTCGTCAAACTGTTGCGCGGATGCATGCGCTGAGCTGACTATTTGGTGACGACCTGCTCGATTCTTTCGAGCGTCTTCTCCATCGAGATCTTGGTCTTACCGGCAAGGGGTCGAACCATGGCCTTGACCTGTTCTTGGGTGATGTCCCACGACTCGCGCACGAGCGTGCCGCCATCAACCGGTTGCAGTTCGTAGCGCCAGATCCGGCCACCCACGAGCATCCCGATGAACCGATTCGGCGGTCGGGTCTGCCACGTGATCCGGCGGTCCTGCTCGAACTCGATGATCGTGTTTTCCATCGAGTAGCCGATGCCAGCCTTCATGCTCATCCCGAACTTCGCACCGAGGCTGAGCCGAGACGAACCTTCGGAGGAGTCGCGCACGGTCCCGGAGCCGTCGATCTCGCGATGACGAGACGGGTCAGCGAGCAGGTCGAAGATCTTCGACGCCTCAACAGGGATGACTCGCTCGACTGAAACCACATCTTTGGACTTGTCCATACGAACACGGTAGACGTACTTCGCAGATTTGCCACTGTGGCAGGATTCGCAGGTGCAGCGGCGATCAGCGACCCGACGTGCGGGCGTTCCGGCACTGACGTCGAACGACGCTCTCGCGAGCGACCGACTGCCCAACGAGATTCGGATCGGAGTGACCGGCCACCGGCGATACGACAACGTCGATCAGGTCGCTGAGTCCGTCGCTGCAATACTCGACCGAATACTGACGAAGGAGTCGATCGCGACGGTGGTCACCAGTCTCGCCGAGGGGGCCGACCGACTCGTGACGGAGTTGGTTCTGCTGCGCGGCGGGAGCGCGACGGTCGTCCTTCCAATGGCGGTGACCGACTACGAATCCGACTTCGAATCGGACGAGTCTCGCGCCCAGTTCTCCGAGCTGCTGTCCGCCGCAACAGCGACTTGGATCGTCGACGAGCACGGACCGACCGACGATTCCCAGCGCCAGTACGCGTACGAGAGGGCCGGCCGGGCCGTCGTCGACGCAAGCGACGTGGTCGTTGCGATCTGGGACGGGACCCCGGCCAAGGGTCGGGCTGGAACCGCAGAGATCATTCGCTATGCAATCGACCGTGATGTTCCCGTCGAGATCGTGCTCGTCGACCGCTCCTGAGCCGCTATTGCTGCTGTGGCGCCAAGGCCATGATCATCTGGTCGAGTTGCTGAACCATGGGGGTCAATCCGTTGTTGCTTGCCATCTGGCGGGCCTCGTTCAACGCCGACAGCGCGTCACCGATCCGGCCGAGTGCTCCGAGGATCTCGCCCCGGTTGGCAATACCGAACAGATAGCCCTGACCATTGCCGCTGGCTTTGGCGATCTCGATCTGTTCATCGACACAGCGCAATGCCGCAGGGAGATCGCCGGTGTTGCGGAGCAGAATCGCCCGGTTCCCGACGCATGCCGCGAGCCCGACATGATCCCCGATTCGTCGGCAGATCTGCTCCTGCTCGTCGAACAGTCCAGCGGCGGTCGCCGTATCGCCCCGCCCGAGGACCATCATCGCTTGCTCGCCCAGCGCACGTTGCAGTGAGGACTCGTCACCGAGTCCTCGACTGACGTCGGCAACGTTTGCCCAAACGGGCTCGGTCTCGTTCTGGCGCCCCATCGCGTACATCATCTCGATGCCTTTGGTCAGCATCTGCTGACTCTGGGCGAGCGCCCCGATCGCTGCGGCCGAGCGGCCGCCGGCGATGAGGTCATCGATGGCCGCCGGATGGTTGCCGAGCGCAGCGTGCACCTGCGAGCGATTCGCCAACAGCGGCACAAGAACCATATGCATGTTCAGTTGTCGGAGTGCTGGCTCGGCCGTCGAGTATCGGGCCAACGCGCTGGAGAGGTCGTTCTCCGCGATGTCCACCGACGCCAGGTTGACCTGCGCGGTCGCGACCGATGCAGGAAGGTGATTGGCGATCGCCAAACGTTCCTCCTCGAGGTGGGCAGCTCGAGCGCTCTTCAGATCACCGAGTTCGCGACGGGCAGTTCCGATGACACCGAGCGCGAGGATCGAGATCGCTGGAACGCCCGCCGACCGGGCGGTGAGCAAAGCCTCCTGGGCGAGCCGGTCAGCCGAGGCCCAATTCCCCCGGTCACTTGCGATACGGGAACGACCATCGAGGACGCGCGCGATGAGGGGCTCGTCGCCCAACCGTCGAGCGAGCGCTTCGATTTCGACGGCCAAGTGTTCGGATTCATCCAGCCTGGCGACCTGACGGAGGGTGGTCAGTTCGTTGATCCCGGCCTCGACGACGTCGCGGAGATCGCCACGTTCTGACGACAGTTCGCGGTAGGCGCGAAACGTCGCGATTGCCTCGATCGGATTTCCGCTATCAGCCTGGAGCGCACCCTGAGCCACCAGCGCGCGGGCCACCCCAGCGGAATCACCGATCGAGCGGCACAGATCTTCCTGCTCCTTCATCAATCCAAGCGCTGCGACGAGATCGCCACGATCACGCAACATCGACGCCCGGTTGCCAAGGCCCGCTTGCAGCCCAGCAGCATCGCCGATTCGGCGACAGATCGCTTCCTCCTCAGCGAACATTGCGAGCGCCGCATCGATGTCGCCTCTGTCGCGACGGCTGAGTGCGAGATTGCCGAGTGCAGCTGTCAACACTGCCAGGTCGTCACGAGCGCGAGCGAGATTGATCGCCTCCTGCAGCGGCGGCTCGGCCGCTACCAGTTCACCCTGGCCGATCAGGACGCTGCCGAGATTGACGAGCGCCGCCGGCAATCGACGTACCGACATCGGATCATTTCCGGCGCGGAAGGAGTCGACGATGTATCGATGGAGCGCAAGGCTCTGCCCTGGATATCCCGCATCTGTAACGAGACGAGCGACTTCCCACACGACCTCGGGCGCGCTGGCCGGGGTGTCGACCACCGTTCGGTACGCATCGACGACGCTGTGCCCGGCCCGCTCGGCCAGCGCCCACAGTTGACGAAGTTCAGCGTGAGATTGTCGGTACGCCAATCCAACGAAGTCGAGATCGCTGATGGTTGCGACCATGCCGGCGATGTCACCAGCATCATGCTGCTGCCATGGCAATTCGTCGACGACACGGGGACTCAACTCATAGCGCCGGAATGTGGTTGCGACTGCAGAATGGGCGTCGCGCCGATCCTGCGGGGTTGACACATAGCGACGCTCGACTGCCTGGCGGTGCGCTTCGGTGGCGAAACACAATTGTCCGGAGCGCGTCACCAGGCCAGCCTCAGCTGCAAGCAGCAGAGGCGACCACACCGCATGGGGCAACGGCTCGTGGCCGCTCTCGGAAACACCGAGAATGTCCCGCAACTCGGGGTCCGACAGGCCGCGCCGAGCAGCCCACAACGATCGCATCGCATCCCGCACCAGCCCAGGGCGGTCCCGTTCGAAATCGCGTTCGTAGCGTTCGAGAACCAACCCGAGCAGTCCATCGAGCGACTCCGACGCCAGGTAGTAGTCGATGACCTTGCCGAGGGTGAAGTGGTCGCCGTGCTGACGTAATTCGTCGAGCACAGTCGTCAGGAACAGCTCGTTGCCGGTTGTCGCAACACCGACGAGGCGGGCGACGTGGACCTCGTCGAGACCCTTCGAGTAGCGGCCCAGGAACGAACGGATCAACGATCGACGTTCGTCTTGGTCGAGTGGATCCACCTTGATGACCGGCCAACCGCGACGTTTCGCTGCCTCGACCGGGCGAGGACCGCTGGTTGTCACAATGACCCTGACGGTCGGCGGCACCACGCTTGGCAGCCAAGTGAGATCCGGCGCTCCGTCGGAATCGGTGAGCAGATCTGCGTTGTCCACGAGAATTACGCAACGACGAGACATCCGGCCGGCGCGGGCGATCGTCGAGAACAGCGAAGCCCGCGAAGTGTTGGCGTCGCTCGCAGCGGCAACGGCCTCGTCGTCGGTGGTGAAGCCGAGTTGCGTCGACAGTTCACCGACGAGGCGTTGGGCCATTGCCTGCCACTCCGATGCATCCGCCGTTGCACCGACATGATGCTCGATGACGACATCATCGGGGCACCGCTGAGACCACGACCGAAGCCATGCCGACGCCCCGGCCGATGCGCCGGCACCGGGTTCGCCGCTGATCACGAGCGGCGGCTGATCTCCCAATGCGAATGAATCCATCTCGGCCGACAATCCGGCCCGAACAACGTGACCGATGGTCTGGGAAATCCCGAAGGCCCGGTGGGCATCAGCATCGCGGGCCAACGAGTCCGGCTCTTCGCCAAGCGGATACAACGTGTCGATGAGTGCGCTGAAGTCTCGGAGTACTCGTTCGCCCAATCCACGCGGGTCGGGGTATTCCCAGGTCGGAAAGCCAGAGTCATCAATCCTGCGCTTGAGGGCCACGAGTCGCTGACGGCGTAAGGCAGCGTGCTGAGCGGCGACCTCTGGCCCCACCAACGCGATCTCGTCGTCGCTCTCGAACTCGCCCATCACGCGTTGCTCATCGGTCGTACGAGTCATGATCCACGCCGGATCACGCATGTAGAAGTACGCGTGACCGGCCGCACCTGGATCGTTGAGCACTCCGTGCAGGATCTCCATTTCGGTCACTGATGTGCCCGTGAGTTCGTTCAGCCACGGCAACTGATCTCCTAAGCCGGCAGGCAGCGCTTCTGGGATCCAGCCATAGCGCTGACCGAGCAGGCCAATGAAGTACGGGCGGCTGCGGTCGATCTCGCCGAGGCAGATGGGCAGAACGGCGCCCTCTGCCTTCTGTTCGTCAGTGACACCCCAGCGCAGGTCCACTTCCGACCACGCAACGCCGCGCGCTTCACACAGCTTTCGGAGTTGCGGAAACGTGTGCTTGATCAACTCTTCGCGTTCGGCCTGCATGTCTCGGAAAGTGGACGAAATGAACACCCGGATCGACCGGAACTCCGTCGAAGCCGCTGACGTTGCGGGCTCCACGGTCAGGCGCAGCCGGTCGCTGGATCGAACGGCGACCTCCCGAACACCTCGCGAAGTTTGGGCTCGAAGTGACTGAGTGCCCTCGTCGGGAACGATGGATCGAACGATGCTTGGTCCCATCGCTCGCAGAACATGACACACGTCTGAAACCACTCGTGATCGCGATACACGTTGCGAGCATCGGGATCGAGGCCGCGATAGTTGGCGTAGTACACCGTCTGGAACAAGCCGTGCATCTCGACCACCCACGTCACTTCGGCTCTGACGTACGGACGCAGAATTGCTGCTGCAACCTGTGAGTGATTGTCGGGCGATAACTCGTCACCAATGTCGTGAACGAGGGCCGCGATCACCATTTCGATGTCCGCGCCGTCGTTCTCCGCGCGCGTCGCTGTCTGCAGCGAGTGCTGGAAGCGACTGATCTGATAACCATCGAGGCCATCACCCAATCGTTCGAGGGTGGCAAGCAAGCGGTCGGGAAGCCCAGCGGCATAGTGGCGTTCGGCCTCGTGCAACAGTGCGTAATCCTGCGCGTCGCCAGATTTCATCTGGGTGAACTGAACGGTGGTCCTCACGCGCGGCTCAGCGTTGGGCTGATCGTGGCTCGGCCGGCGGTGGCGTCGATGACGAGTTGACTCACGACCAATCCTCCATTCGGATCCTTGCTGAATCGGACCGCTTGAACCAAGAGTACAGATGTCGACCAAACTCACGGTTCCCGGACGCGTGCCGACTCAACGTAGCCTGCGTCTCGCAAGCGTCGTCAAAGACCGGCCACCAACAGGAGCGCACGAGATGGCAGAAATCAACGATTGGAACGCCAAGATCGTCAGCGAATTCCGAGCCAACGCCGGCATCGTCGGCGGACAGTTCGAGGGAGCGCCGATGGTGCTGCTCACGACGACGGGCGCCAGGTCTGGCGTGGCCCGCACGATCCCCCTCGTCTACCTGCCCGATGGCGATCGGGTGGTCATCTTCGCGAGCAAGGCGGGCGCACCGACCAACCCCGATTGGTATCACAACATCGTCGCCAACCCCGTGGTGACCATCGAGGTGGGTGCCGACACCTACCAGGCCGATGCCACAGAGGTCACCGGCGCAGATCGCGACGCACTGTTTGCCGCCCAGGTCCAGCGGATGCCCGGATTCCAGACCTATGCAGACAGCACGACCCGCGTCATCCCCGTGATCGCTCTCGAACGCGCTGGCTGAGCGATGGCATCACGCAGTGAGCGCCTCGATGACGCCGTCGACCATAGCGAGATCCGGCGGTTACAGGATGCGTATGCCGACATCGTGTCACGGCGCCAATGGCACGAATTGGCGGACGTCTTCACGGCTGACACGGTGCTCGATCTCGACCTCCGCGAGACGTCGATGCAGTTCGTCGGACCGGCCGCGATCGGCGAGTTCATCGGCCGTTCGGTGTCGCAGTTCGAGTTCTTCCAGTTCGGCATCCTCGGCACGCGGATCCACCTGCGCGTCGGCGGCGACGCGAACGCGGCGAACGCCCGAATGTACATGACCGAACTGCGTCAGACCCCCGACGGTCACTGGTCCCAGATCTACGGCGTCTACCACGACCACCACGTCCGCATCGACGATCGCTGGTGGTTCGCCCATCGCAAATATCACTCGCTCGCGCGCAACAACTTGCCGGCAGCGGTCTATGAATTCCCCCATCATCTCGCCCTCGATGCGCTTCGCTTGACGTAGCTCGATCCGTTGCGCGAGCGGCGCGACACGCGAGCATCGCGGCACGACAGCCCACCGCAGTGCGGATTCGTGCCAGCGCCGGACCGGCGGACGACACGGGCACAAGAATTAGCGGCGCGCTCCCATGAACATTCCCTTGAGCGCCTCGTAGTGTTCGATGCAATGTCCAGCACCGAGCACGACTGCCTCGAGCGGCATCGGCGACATGCGTACCGGGACGCGCGTCTCGCGTTCGATACGTTGGGCCAGGCCCCGCAGTAACCCGCCGCCGCCCACGAGGTACATCCCGCGAACGAGAAAGTCCTGGGCGAGTTCCGGAGGTGCTTTGGCCAGACAACGTACGACCGACGCAACGATGCTCGAGACAACATCGTCGATCGCGAAACGAATCTCTTCCGGAGCCAGCAGCACCGTCTTGGGAAGCCCGCTCATCAGGTCCCGACCGCGAACCTCTGCTTCGTTCTCGTCGCCGATCGGATCGGCCGAACCAATTGCAACCTTGATTTCCTCCGCCGTCCGTTCACCGATCGCGATGCCGTGCTCGCGACGGACATAGTTCTGGATCGCTGCGTCGATGTCGAAACTGCCGACGCGGACAGCTTCGAGAGCCACGACGCCGCCGAGGCTGATCACGGCGGTCTCGCTCGTGCCACCGCCGATATCGATGACCATGTTGCCGACAGGTTCGTCGATCGGAAGATCCGCACCGATCGCTGCCGCCATTGGCTGCTCGATCAACTGTGCATCAGCTGCACCGGCGCGACGTGCCGCATCGGTGACGGCCCGTCGCTCGACTTCGGTGATTGCCGACGGTACACAGATGACGACCTTCGGTCGTGTGAATCGACTGACGCCGACGCGCTGCAGGAGCAGTCTGATCATCCGCTCTGTGATTTCGAAGTCGGTAATGGCCCCACCGCGTAGCGGACGGACGGCGACGATGTAGCCGGGCGTGCGGCCGATCATCTGCCAGGCCTCTCGTCCGGTGGCCAGCACCTCGCCAGTCTGGCGATTGAGGGCGATGACCGACGGTTCGTTGAGGACGATACCGCGGCCCTTCATGTACACGAGGGTGTTCGCCGTTCCGAGATCGATCGCAAGGTCGCGCGCCACGAGGCCTACTTCCCCTTGCCAGAGTCGCGTGCGTTCTGCACGCGATCGATCACTTCACGACGTGCCTCTGGTGACAGCGCGTCGATGTGCCGCCGAAACGACGCGACACCATCCACCGGGCGACGCCGATTGCTGATCCGGATCGCAAGCAGCCCGACCAGAAGACCGACCACGACCACGACCACGATGACGGTGGTCATGAGCGTTCCGTTGCGACCAGGGTTGGGACGTCTGATGGCGGCGTGACGACCTGGGCGCCCGTTCCCCAATCTGAACCCGAGTCCCACACTTCGTGCTTCCAGATCGGCACGCCCGCCTTGAGCGCATCGATCGCGTAGCGACCAGCCTCGAACGCCGCCGGCCGATGCGGCGATGACACGACGACGACGACAGTGCTCTCACCGAGTTCGATCCGGCCTGTGCGGTGCAGGATGACCACGGCTCCCGTTTCGGTCCACCGCCGCCGGATCTCGTCGACAATCTCGGCCATCTTCGCAACGGCTTGCTCCTCGTAGGCCTCATATGTGAGGTACTGCACACCGTCACGGCCTTCCGCGTGATCGCGGACGGTGCCTGAAAACAACACGACCGCTCCGCAATTGATTCGCACTGCCCACTCATAGGCCGCAGCCACCGGTAATTCAGTCGCGCTGAGCCCCAGCCACGTGTCGCCATCAGGTGCTGCAAGCATCGACCGCATCGTAGCCGTCAGCCAGTCGATCCTCCACGGTGCCAGCGTCACGGGACATGCCCCGGCGCGCGACGTCCGGTGGTCGGCCAGGCTGACTACCATCTCTCCCTCGTGGAGCGAGGAGACTGGGAGGACGACGCGGGCTACCCGCGAGCACCTGTTCCTGCACACGAACGAAGGTGGCGGCACCCTTCTGAATTGGGTGCCGAGCAGTGGGTTCGCACAGAGCCGCCGCTGGTGGTCGGGAGAAGTTTGTTGGTCGCAACGGGCACGGTCGGGGCCGTTCTCGCCGTTGGCCTGCTCTGGGTGTTGGTGCCCCACGGCAGTCGCGCCCGCGAAGTCGCGACACAAGCAAATCCGTCGGTGCTCCGGGCGACGTCGTCGTTCAACACCACACAGGCGACCTCTTCGCCGTCGTTGACCTCACCGACCTCACCGACCTCACCGACCTCACCGACCTCACCGCCGTCATCGCTGTCTTTGATCTCATCGACGTCATCGATTGCCGATTTGATCATCGCCGAGGCGCAGTCGGTACCGACGATGGTTCTTGCCGACGGCGAGAAGGATCCGATTGAACTCGCACCGGTCGCAGTTGCTTTAATGCCTGGCCACTATGTCGTCACGACGGCTGCAGCGGCCCGAGGTCGCGAGGGTTTCATGGTCCAATTGCCGTCGGGCGAGACTGTGGTCGGCGCCGTCGTGTCGGTCGACGTTGCGAACGGCACGGCCGTACTCTCGATCACCGCCGACATCGATATGGCCTTGATCGAAGCGAGCGAAACCGAACCAAGCGACGGAGGATTCATGGTCATGGTCCCAGAAGCCACGGCCGCCAGCCTGTGGGTCGATGACCGAGGCACTCAGGTCGGTTACGTCGGTGAGGCCCGCACCACGGGTGAGGGCTCGGTGGTGCTCGACGGCTTTGGGAGGTTGGTTGGGCTGTGCACCAAGTCCATCGATGGCGTGCAACTAGTGACCGTCGAGGCCCTGATCGGTGCGCTCGAACGTGCGACCTCGGCGAGTTCTCCGCCGTGGATGGGCATCACGGCAGACGTCGATCAGGACGGCCGGGTCATCGTGACGAACGTGGGTGTCGGTGGGCCCGCCGCAACCGCCGGCGTCCAAATCGGTGACATCATCGCCGGCATCGACGGTCATCCGCTCGCTGATCTCGAAGCCCTTCGAGCAGCCATCGGCACCCGCTTAGCTGGAGACACGATCGAGTTGACGATGACCCGCCAGACCGTGGATCCGACGCCGATGACCACACCGATCAAGCTGAGCGTCACCCTCGGCCAACACCCGAGTTCGATCGAAACAGAGTCAGACAACTAGACCTTCGTTTCACGTCGCCTCAGAAAGTCAAGGGTTTACCCTCTGGCATCATGCCGACACGTTTCGTATGGTGGCACGGATGGCGGGGTCGGTATTGACTGCTCGACGAGCACCAAACGAGCACCGCTTCACGCCCTACATTCCACTGACGGTGCGCTGTTGGTCCACCACCGACAACGTTCAGCGTCGCGAGGGTTCGCTCGCCTCTGTCGACCTCTCGGGATTCACTGCGCTCACCGAACGCTTGGCGGAACGGGGTCGAGAGGGCACCGAGGAGATCAACAGAATCGTTTCGACGATCTTCACTGCGTTGATCGACATCGTCTCCGGCGAGGGGGGCGACGTTCTCAGCTTCGGCGGCGATGCAATTCTCGTCTGGTTCGACGCAGCGGATGGAGGCGACCCACATCCGATTCGCGCGGCACGATGCTCGGCCGGACTCCAATTGGCGATTCGGCGACACGGTTCCGTTCGCGCCTCATGCGGCGCGGTCAGGCTGCGGATGTCGGTCGGTGTCCACTGCGGCTCACTCGTGATGGCTCTCGTCGGCACCGACGACGAACGACATCTTCTGACATTGGGACCTGTCGCAACCGAAACGGTCGCACTGGAGGCTGCGGCAGCAGCCGGGCAGGTGTTGGTGTCGCCGGTACTCGCAGCCGGCCTCCCGCGTCGATGGCTGCGGATTGGAGCGGATGGACGAACGGCCCTTCGCCTCGCAGCGGTGACGTCAACGTCAACAACCACAACATCAACAAGTCCAGCGCCAGCGCCGACACGCAGACCGGCCGCAACGTCGATCAACCTCGACACCGCCACGAACCTCACCCTTGGAAAATTCGTGCCGCGGACCCTTCGAAACGAGATCGGCAATCTCGTTGGCGAGCATCGACTCGCGACCGTGGCGTTCGTCAAGGTCGCAGAACTCGACGACCAAGTCCAGCAGGATCCGACGCGCGCCTACGCCGAACTCGACAAGTTCGGGCGCCTCGTGAGTCAGCGGTGTGCCGACGCCGGAGTGACGTGGCTCGGAACAGACATCTCGGCGGACTCTGTGAAATTTCTGATCGTCGGCGGTGCACCCGTGACGAACGAAGATGACGAGGAACGCGTACTTCGCGTGTGTCGGGCGCTGGTGGACGAATCTCCCGACCAGAAATTGCATGTCGGTGTGAATTCAGGGCCGGTGTACTTCGCCGATGTCGGCCATCCGGACCGACGAGTGCTCACCACGATGGGCGACGCGACGAACCTCGCGGCACGCTTGATGGGAAAGGCTGCGCCCGGCCAGATCGTGGCCAGTGCGGCGACCTTGGAACGAACGTTCTCCCAGTGGGGCACCATTGCCCTCGAACCATTCACGGTCAAGGGCAAGCGCTCGCTCCAACACGCCGCGATCGTCGGAGCGCCGCATGACCGTCGAGCAACGACGTACGACGAGATCTACGGCCGGGATCGTGAACGGACTCTGATCGCGACTGCCGTCACGGCGGCCGGGATGGGCTTCGGTTCATGCATCGATATCGCAGCCAACGCTGGAACGGGTAAGTCGGCGCTCGTCAGCCACGCGTTGCGCGCAGCACCTGGCGGCAAGACTCTCGTCCGAGGCGCTGGCGATCCGTACCTTGCGGCCGCGCCGTATCGGGCGATTCACCGACCACTGCGCGAGTTGTTCGGCGTCTCCTCACCGGCAGCCTTGAAATCGCTGGTACGCCGGCACGTGCCCCGTCGGTCTGCGCTGATGCCCCTCATCGCAGACGCTTTCGGCTGGAGTCATGCCGAGAACATCGAGTCAGGGCGGATCACTCCGGAGTTCCGTCAGGATCGCACCATTGCGCTCGTCGGCGAGTTGGTGCGAACAGCGCTCGCGCCCGCGGTGCTGTGGGTCGACGACGTGCAATGGTTCGACGAGGCAAGCCGAGCCATGGTCGAGATGCTGAGCCACGACGGCGTCGCGGCTGGGCTTCTGCTCGTCTGCACCCGACGGCCCAATGGTGTCGCACTGCGATTGCACGAGCCGACCACGATCGCCCTTCGCCCGCTTGCCGCTGCGGCCTCTCGAGCGTTGGTCAACGGATTGGCCGCACGACCCTTGCACCCGCACATCGTCGATGCAATCGTTGCCCGCGCCGGCGGCCACCCGTTCTACCTGCGCGCCCTGACCGCGTCCGCATCGAGCGACGCTGGAATCGACCTGACATCGATGGACCTGCCTGCATCTGTCGAGCGAGCGGCAGCCTCGGTGCTGGACCGACTCCCTCCGGATGTCCGCTCGATCGTGCGGGAGTTGGCCGTCGGTGGTCGAGCAGTTGCGTTGGACACCTTCGCTGCTGCGGCGGGGGATCCAACCCTCGTCGACCGGCGGCGATGGCGGCGTTGCGTCGAGGTCGTCGAGATACGTGACGGCGTCGCCAACTTTCGCCATGATCTCTACCGAGACGCTGCCTACCTCGGTCTGTCGGCAGCGCGGCGGCGGCACCTGCACGGCCGGTTCGCGGACGTCATTGCTGACAGCGCAACGACCGACGAGGCGCGAGCGCTGGCAGCACCGGTGCTTGCGACCCACTTCGCAGAGGCTCGACGCTTCGCCGAGGCATGGACTGCGGGCGTTTCGGCCGCCCGTGCAGCGACTGCTTCCGGCGCGTGGAGCGACGCCGAGCCGATGTGGTCACTCGCTCTCCACGCCGCCGGGCAGCTCGGTCATCGCACCACTGAAGTCCGCGACGTGCTCTGCGAATCGGCGGTTGCGTGCGAACGACTCGGGCGACTTGTCGACGCGGAGGCCAGGCTCCGGCGAGCCAACCGGTTCGGCCAGACCGCAATGACAACGATCGACATCGCCCGCGTCATGCAGCGTCAAGGATCAACTGCCGATGCCTTGCGAGTCTGTCGTCGAGCGCAACAGCTGCCGACGACACCGGCCGAGGCCACGGAAGCCAGCCTCCGCTACGCCTCGATTCTGAATCAGCGCGGGCGATCGCGTCAGGCATCGGTGATCGAGTTGGCGCTGCTGGAGCGCGACGACCTGACAACCTTGCAGCGTGGGCGTGCGGCCTTGCAGGCCCAACTGTCGCTGATGGCCGTTGGTGATCCGCGGGAGTCCGTCTTCGGCGACATGGCAATCGACTGGCTGTCGCGGCAGGACTGTGGGGCGTCGCTCGGCGACGCATTGAATAATCAGTCGTTGGCACATTGGTATGCCGGCCGACTCGTGGAAGGCGCGCGCCGGGCCACGCAGGCAATGGCCGAATACGACAGCGTCGGCGACGCCGTCGGGTCCGCCATCGCCGCCAACAATCTCGCTGGAATCTGGCTGGATCAAGGGCGCCTGGCCGAGAGCGAGGTGTTGCTGGTCCAATGCCTGGGGACATTCGTCGCCGCTCATGACCGTTTCACCGCTGCGTGCGTTCGAGCAGCCCTCGCCACAGTCGCCCTTCGCCAGGGCGACTTCGTTGGTTCTCGTGACTTCCTCGAAGTCGCCAAAGCCGAATACGTCGAGGTGGGTGCCGACGACATGATCCTCGACGCCGACCTTCGACACTGTGAGCTCCTGCTGTGGCAGCGCCAGCCCGACGAAGCGTTCGGTCTCGCCGTCGATTGCCTCGAACGATCCAAGACCTGGAGCGCTGGAGGTCTCAACACACGATGGGCTCGCCGACTCCTTGTGTGGGCCAATTCACAACTCGGGCGGCCAGACCTTGCCCGCAATGACGCAGTTGAACTCCTCGACATCGCCCGCGCCACACAGAGCTCAGCTGACATCGCGATGAGCCTGGCAACGCTGGAAGCACTCGACAAGGTGCAAGAACGTGAGACACCGCCGAGGCTGGCTCGCGAGCGGCTCGCCATCGTCAAGCGCGCCGGGGTGAGGTGGGTGCCCGAGCTCCCCGTCTGGCCGCTGCCCGGATCTCAACATGTATCAGTGCCGCCGCCGGCGGTCTCCCTCGTCCAGCAATCTCCCGCCAAGGGTCCATCGGAAGGTCTTTCATGAACCGTTCAATGTCGCGTGTCGTCCTCTCGACAACGCTGCTCGCAACCTGCCTCGCCGTCACGATCAACCAAATGCATGAGCCGACC
>JANOQU010000451.1:0-13085 GCA_031422355.1 Actinomycetes bacterium | reverse complement strand
CCGCACTGACGCGCCGCGGCGATCACGTTGGCCGTGCCGACCACGTTGGTCTTCCAACCCTCCGACGGAGCGGACTCAAGAGCCGGGACATGCTTCAGTGCTGCCGCATGGAAGACCAGATCCGGTCGATGCTCGTCGAACACCTGGACCAGCCGGTCCCGATCACGGATGTCAGCCAGCACGCTCACGACACCGCCATAGTCCTTGACAATCGTTTCGGTGACGGCGTGCAGCAGCGAATCGTCGTGGTCCAGAAGCACCAGACGCGCCGGGGCGAACTTGGCCAATTGGCGGGCCAGCTCTGATCCGATCGAACCGCCGGCCCCGGTGACGAGCACGGAACATCCGTCGACCAGTGCGCGGACCGCGTCGAGGTCGATCTCGACGATGCGCCGGCGGAGGACGTCCTGTTCGCTATACGGCGTGATCTCCGACGTCGTGCCGCTGCCGACCAACCGCTGAACCGGCGGGAGGACCAACGTTTCCAGTCCGGCGCGGGCCGCAGCGTGGTGGAGTCTGCGCAATGTCTCCGAACTTGCACCGGGCATCGCCAGCACCACCGCAGTCGCCCCGTGATGGCGCGCAACCGATTCGAGATCGGCCGACGTGCCTCGGACCCGTAAGCCCGAGATTCGCGCATTGAACTTGCTCGGATCGTCGTCGAGTAATGCCACCGGCCGGTACGGACTCTGTGCCGAACCAAGCATCGCGTGAACAGCGCGGTAGCCACCCTCGCCGGCACCGAGCACGAGAACGGGCAGCCGGTCGCCGACCCGTCTGTACATCACCCATCGGGCGCGGTAACGCCGCGCGTACCGGTGCACGAGACACAGCGATGCAGCCGATGCAGTCGCGAGCACGCAGCGATGACCGAACGCGCCGTCACTGCCAATCAGTCGGTCGGCGATCAGCACCGAAATTCCGGCGAAGCCGCACGTCAGGCCGAGCGCGCCGAGTTCTTCGAATCCCAGCGGCTGGAACCGTCGCCTGTACAGGTGGGTGGCGATTCCGAAAATCAACTGGGCGAACGCACCGACCAGCGCCAACACGACGACTCGCAGCGTCGTGATACTCCATTCCTCGACTGCTGCAGTGAATGCAAGCGCTGCCGGCCACACGACCACGTCGGCGGCTGCAACGACTGCGTTACGCAGTCGATCGTCGCCACTGTTGGATTCTCGACCGAGGTTCACGTTCTCCCTGCCCGTACTGCCCGCACTGCCCGTGCAACCGTACCCGCTGTAGCCTCGGAGTGTGGCAGTTTGTGAGCTGAAGTGACCAGTCGGATCCTGGTCATCGGTGCCGGCGGGCATGCCAGAGTTGCGATCGAGGCATTGCACGACGACGCCTCTCACGAGGTCGTCGGCTGCCTCAGCCGCGACGGCTCCGCTGTGGCCAACCTCGGTGCCGATGTCATCGGTGCCGACGATCAACTCCAAGAGGTCCTCGCCATGCACACAGTCAGCCATGTCTTCGTGGCCATCGGCAACAATCGCGTCCGGGCCGGATTCGTCCATGAGTGCGCTCGACTCGGCGTGCCGCTCGCCAATGCCAGAAGCGCAAGCTCGACACTTAGTCGGACAGCGACAGTAGGCACGGGTGTGTTGTTGGCCCCAGGAGCGGTGGTCAATGCCGCAGCCAGACTCGGTCACGGCGTGATCGTCAACACCAACGCATCAGTCGATCACGATTGCGTCATCGGCGATTGCAGCCACATCGCACCCGGTGTTGCGATGGGCGGGACGGTGACCATTGGCTCCCAGGTTCTCGTCGGCATCGGGGCCCGAATCATCCCCGGTATCTCGATCGGCGACGGGGCAACGATCGGCGCCGGCACTGTCGTCGTCCGCGATGTTCCAGCGGGTGCGGTCGTCGTGGGCACGCCAGCACGCCGAGTCGAGCGCCAGCGCCCATGACCGACCGAATTCGCAGGCTGATCGACATCGTCGTGGCCATCGTCGTCCTCGCTGTTGGCTCGCCCGTTCTCCTGGCGGTCGCGGTCGGCGTTCGTCTCACGCTCGGGTCTCCGGTGCTTTTTCGCCAGCAGCGCCTAGGCATCGGCGGCCGGCCGTTCACCATTGTCAAGTTTCGAACGATGCGTGACCCTGAACCAGGTCGCGAAGGCAGCCAGTTCGATGCTGCCCGCATCACGCGATTCGGTCGCGTCCTGCGTTTGTCGAGCCTGGACGAGTTGGCCGGCTTCTTCAACCTGCTTCGAGGCGACATCACCCTCGTCGGGCCGCGCCCGTTGCCCGTACGGTACTGGGACCGGTTCGTCGGCGACGAGTACCGCAGGTTCCAGGTGCGACCTGGCATCACCGGCCTGGCCCAGGTCGCGGGCCGGAATCGACTCGATTGGGACGAACGACTTGCGCTGGACGTGCGGTACGTGGAGACCCGCAGCGTCATCGGCGACCTCCGAATCCTGCTCCGGACGATTCCCGTCGTGCTCTCCGGAACCGGGGTCAACCAAGCTGGCGAGCACGCTCCGGGAGCCACGACGATGACCGAACTTCCTGCGGGGCGGGACCGACGGTGATTGATTCGGAGTTCATCGAAGGCGTTGCCGAGGTCATGCCGCTGCGCGACCTTCAGCTCGAGATCGCCGAATTCGGCGATACCACTGTTGTCTACGACCACCGAACAAACAGCGTTCATCTGCTCGAAGCATTGGCTGCCGTGCTGTTCGACGCCTGCGACGGGGCGACCGTACGCAGCGTCCTGGCCGAAGAGATCTCGGCCGCTCTGGCCCAACCGGCCGCCACCGTCGCCGAACAGATCGACGTCACAGTCGCGAACTTCGCCGGGCTCGGCCTGCTCGACGGTTTCGAACCAACCGTCGAGCCGCCATGCCTCGGTTGTTCTGGATCGTTCACCTCGGCTGACGGAACACGGACTCGGGGTCGCACCCGCCGTCGCGGGCTCGCCGCGCTCAGCGCGAAAGCAGCCGGGCGTACGTTTCGAGGGTGATGTCGATTACCCGCCGCTGATCGAAATGTGCGAGCGCGTGGGCCCGGGCAGCACCCGAGAGTGCCGTGCGATCACCGTCGACGACGGCGGCGATCGCAGAGGCAAGCGACGTCGCATCGCGAACGGGAACGAGAAGGCCGTTGTGCCCATCGCGCACGACTTGACGGCAGCCGCGGATATCGGTCGCCACGATCGCCAGACCCATCGCCCCTGCCTCCATGGCTGCGCGAGGAAAACCCTCGCGATGTGACGCCGTGACAAACAGGTCACACGCCGCATAGCACTGCGGCATATCGGATCGCTGCCCAGCGAACACGACGCCATCGGCGGCCGCTGCAGCGATGGTCGCTGGGTCGACAGAATCTGGTTTGTCGTTGTCGGCGGGACCAATCGCAACGAACCGGGCGCGGCTCCCTGCTCGGCGCAACGTGGATGCGGCGGCGAAGATCTCGGCAAGCCCTTTCTCGTGCACGAGCCGACCAACCACCGCACACACGACGTCATCGTCGGTAAAGCCCCATTCAGCGCGAAGGGAATCACGATCCGTTGGCGGAATCGTCGCAGGGTCGAAACGGTTCAGATCTACCCCGTTGCCAAGCACGTGCACTTTGTTGCGTGGGACACGCAGCCGATCGATCAGCGTGGCCGCGTCCTCGGGATTCTGGACCAGTTCGGCGTCGGAACATGCCGCGGCGAGTCGCTCGATGATGTACACCGGCCATCGCCGACGTCGACGATCCGTCGATTGGGCGTACAGACCGTGCTGGGTGTTGACGACAACGGGGACCCGCACCAACGTCGCGACGATGCGCCCGATGACGCCGGGCTTCGGGTTGTGGGTGTGCAGGATGTCGGGCCGTTCACGCCGAAGGAGCCGTCGCAATTCATTTGCGGCTCGGAAGTCCTGCACGATCGACGGCGCTCGACTCAGCGAATGCACCGCGACGTGGCGGATTCCGTTGGCTCGGATCGCGTCGAGGTGCTCACCCGGTGCAGACATCCCGACCACCTCGTAGCCGGCATCGGCGAACGCGGCCAGTTGTGGTCCGAGCAGCCAATCGAGGCTCATATCCGTCGTGGTCAGGTGGATGACCTTGGCTCGTGCTGTCACAGGCATCTCACTGAGTGGCCCCTCGGGAACGGCGCCGGCTGACTATCGAACGCACCGAACCTTCGAGCCGCATCCCGTTGGTCGCTTTGTGGGAGAACACATCCAGCGACTCACCAGCTTGGATCGGTGTGCGCCACAGACGCTGGAGGTTGGTCCGTCCGACCTGATTGACGCGACTTCTGGCCAGCGCTGCCGAGCGGAAACGACCGGCGATCATCTGTTGGATTTCAGCGGTTCCCGGAATCGCCTTCGGGTAAGCGAAGTGGATGGGCGCAATCCCCAGTTCGGAGCCAATCAGATCGATCGAACGGTCCACGTCGTCGGTCGCCTGCGCCATCGTCGCTCTATCCAGCAACAGGTGGGAGTGGGTATGGGAACCAACGGTGATCAGCCCAGTCGACATTGCCTGGCGGAGTCCGCTCCACGTCAACGGTGGTGTGCCCCAGGGGAACCTGCGCTGGTCATCGACGAACTGAGTGGCGAGGTACAGCGTTGCCGGGAGATGCTGCTCCACCAGTTCCGGAACCACGACATCGACGAAATCGTTGGTGCCATCGTCGAATGTGAGTACGACGGAACCGTCGACCGAGTGATCCTCGCGGCTGAGACCGCGGACGGCCTCGTCGAGGGTGATGACGCGATGTTGCTCGCGCAGCCGGGCCAATTGATCGCGGAACTCGCTGAGGTCGAGGTCGATCGAACTCGTCATCGCACCGCCGACGCGGTGATAGATGAGGACCGACACCCCTGCCCCAGGTGGTCGAATCCGATCAGCGGCCAAGGACAGCCGTTGGATGGCCCGGGCGCCGACGGATCGCGTCATTCCCACAGTTCGGCCATCCGGCGACAGAGCAGGTCGATCTCTGCTGCGCATCTCACGATCGCATCCTGGCCGAGTCCGGTCGGGTCTGGAATCTGGGCAATCTCCTGGTGCAGGTATTCGCCAGCGCGCCGACCATCGCCGACCCGGCGCAGCCAGGTGCCCAAATCGGCATCCCCTCTGGCCCCGACCGCTGCCGCCCTGGCGACGAATTCGGGAAGCGTGAACGTCCGCCGGAAAAGGTCGCGGCTTCTGGTGCTGACCCCGATCACATTCGTCACGTCCGCGACCACGATCAGGTCGGCCTCTTCGGCAATCCGGTCCGTGAGCGATCTGCTCGCGTATGTGGCTGGATCGATCAGCAGCCCGTAGGCCGCGAGCGCCGCCGCGACCCCGTCTGTCACCAGCATCCCGGCAACGCCGAGGCCGACATCGGCGACCAACGGCTCGAATTCCCCGAGTCGTGTTCGTTGCTGTAGGTGATGACGCAACAGAGCCGCGATCAGTACCGACCGGGTTCGGTTATGGGTGCAGACACACAGAATTCGCTCCGGTCGACCGAGTGCCCGACGTGCATCGTCGCCGATCATCTCGCGCCGGCCCTCGACGAGTCTTCAGGCGAAGCGTTGACCAGCAAACGCACGGCTTCACGACAGTTGCTGTATCGAACGACAGCGACCGGTATTTCCCTGACGAGGCGCTCGACTCGTCGGAACGTCTCACGCTCGAAGCCAACCGTGGGCATCGCGAACCCGACCAGTCTGACGAGCGCTTGCGCTGCCGACAGCCACTCGATCTCGACCGGTGACGGCTGACCCTCGGTATCGGAATCTCGCTCGAGAATGGCGACCAACCCGAGCGGAAGGGAGGTGGCGAGTTGCCCGCCTGAACTGACCGGCCACGGCGTCGAGTCATCGGACTCATGATCCCGGCCATCGGCGGTCTCGCTGGCGCCGCCCATCGGAGCGACCTGTAGTCCAAGCATCGCAGCACCCTGCGGACGCAGGCCGATCGGGCGATGGTACGGAGCCACCATCATCGACAATGGGTCGATCGAGCACACCTCGTCTGCGAGGTACCGATGGCCTTGCAGAACGGCTGCAGTGGCGAACGTCGACTTGCCAGCCCCACTGCCGCCACACACGGCCACCGCTGTTCGTGGCGGCCGGTCCGAGTCGATCTCACGGGCAAACGCTGCGGCATGCAGGACAAGGTCGGCGATGCCGCGAGCCGACGTGACATGGGCGTTGATCGCGATCATGCATTCGTGGGTCAGCGTGACGAGGTCGACCTTGGTGACAAGGCCCTGCCCGCCTACGTCGAGGCACCAGTGGCGCCGCCCGTGTCGCGACACCCGAAGAAGCAAGGGCTCGACCACACCGAAGTCACCTTCGGTGCCGACGGGATTCGTCACGCTCGCTTCGAGCAGATCCACGAAAGCGGCAGCGAAGAGCGCTCCGACGGGCCGCGGTGCATCGATCACGACCGGTACGCCGGCTGCTGCAAACTCAAGTCTCACTGACAACCTCTCGATGCGATCAGCAGATTCACCACGAGAATTCCACCTCCCGCAGCGGGGTGACGGCCGGGCGTCGACTGGCTGCTCGACGGTAGATCGGTAGCGCCCAGATCAACAGCATCAGCGGATAGATCAACGATCGCTGCCGGACCAGGATGCCGAGGTTACCGAGCGTCGAGAATGCGAGACCGAAGCCGAAGACCGTGATCAAGCTCGCAAGGAGATACGGACTCCGAACGAGCATTCGCGGCAGGGACAGCAATCGCCTCCAGCCGAGCAGCAAGATGCCGACCAGGATCGCGCTCTCGAAGCCTGGCAAAGCTGTCGCAACGCTATTGATCTCGAACGGCGTCGGCCGCAGCAGCGTCCGCTCGATCACATAGGGCCAGTCGAGCGGACTCGAGATCGGGATCGGGACGAACTCTGATCCGCCGCCCGTTGATCGGCGACTCGTTTCCGCCTGGATCGCGTCGACCTGGCCCGACACCGACGTTTCCTCGGGATCCGGGTTGAGATACTTCGCCGCTACCGTCCCGACAGCGAACACGCCGACGAACGCGACGCCGAGCAGCAGCACGCCGGTCACCCGTTGTCGGGTGCCGCGGCCAGAGCGACCGGTGAGCATCCCGGCAAGCAGACCAGCAGCGATACCGGCCGCCCAGAGCGCTGCGAGGTGTGGGCGGACGAAGCCTGCGCCCGTGATGCCCAGGATCAGACCGGCAAGGGTCCGCCCTCGCCACTGGCCGATGACGACGTGTGAGCCGCCCCACGAGGCCAGACCGAGGCAGAGGCACATCCAGGCTTCCTTACCAATCGACGACGGCCAGAACAACACGCTCGGGGCCAGCATGCACAGTGCTGCATACCGCCGTTGGGCCAGTCCGGGAATTCCCACGATCGCGGCCTTGACGAACAGCACGAGTCCCCAAAAGGACATGAATGAAAACATCAGGAATCCCGACAAACGGCCGGAGCCGAATGCGACATAGATGATCCCGGTGAGATGGTCGATGAACCGCGTACCCAACTCGCTAGGGATCAACTCGACGATTGAGATCCGGCCCTCACGCACTTGCCTGGCGAGCAGGCTGCCGGCAGCGTGATAGCTGCTGGAGTCCGATGCCCCCCCGTACGCGTCGAAGGCAACCCAGTACCGCACCATTGCACCGGCCAGCTTTGCGAACAGGGCGATGATCGCAATGGGAAGGAGCGCTCGTTGCCCGCCGGTCAGAAAGCGTCGCAGACCGAGCACACCGACTCCGGCGAGCACCGGAGCGACGATGAACGCCCCCCAGATGTCGAAGGACAGATTGAACATTCCCCAACCGGTCGCGAGCACATAGATCGCGCCGCACAGGACCACCAGCTTGGGCAGTATCCGAGCGCCTCTGAACGACAGGGCCACCGGTCCGACGAGTCGAGTGCGCCGCAGTGAGACAGGCGGGCGGGTCAGCGGTTGCGTTTCCACCAGGGACCCCGGCGATCGCCCGGCGACGAACCGCTGTACTGGTAGTAGTACGCACTCTTGTCGGCGGACTCCCCGACGATGGCGAGCAAGAGATGCTTGGGCGCCAACGCCCGCAGCGTGTCGATCGTTCGAGTTGCGGCTGCGATCGGGGTCTGATTCAGTCGCATCACGAGGACCACGACATCGGCCACGGGAATCATTTCGAGCACCTCGGCGGTTGCCGTGATCGGCGATGTGTCGACCACGATTACATCAGAGATCCGGCTGAGTTCGGGGATCGCTTTGGCCGTGATCCGGGCCAGGTTGCCCGGTGGTCCTTTCACGGAAGAGATATCCACGAGTGCGAGGCCCGGCATGGTCGACCGGGTCAACAGTGATTTGGCAGGCATCGCCGTGGTCTCTTCCAACGTATGCCCGAACTGCGGCGGGGCTGCGCCGAGAATCCGAGCTGACAGCGCTGGCCGGCGGAAGTCAGCATTGACGGCAACGGTCTTGCGACCGCTCTCGACGAATGCCGCTGCAACGTTGGCCGACACCGACGTCTTGCCATCTCCCGGCGTCGGCGACACAACGACCACGACAGGACCGCGGCCTTCGGATCTCGCCACGCCTCCCTCTGCGAACTCGATGACGCTTCGCAGGGATCGATACGCGTCCGACAGCGAGTCGTGGCGGGTACTGATGACCGTCAGACCCGTCAGGCTGTCGGCATCAGCGACCGGGATGGTGACTTGGGCCCGTAAGCCGACGACCGTCTCTGCCTGCGATCTCGTACGAATCCGTCGATCCAATCGACCGAGCGCAAACGCAACGGCGCAGCCAACGCCGAATGCGGCGACGCCGGAGAACAGGCCCCTCGTCGAACGAGATTTCGGCGCCTGCAAACCTTGGTCGACGATCTCGATCGGTTGTGCGCTCTGCAGCGTGTTGAGCTGCAAGAAGCCGCCGTCATCGCTATTGAGGGTGTCGTATTGCTGCAGCGCCACCACGTACAGGTTGCGGACAGCGTCGAGTTGGGCGGACTTGACGACATCATCGGGGTTGCTCGCGACCTCGACTTCGAGTGTGCGGATCTTGCCCTCGAGGACGTCCTGGCGAGTGAGACTGGCCGCAAGCCTGTCTTCACGCTGGCTGTCTTGGCGCTCGATGATGTACTTGGCGAGCTCCTCCGCGACGGTATCGGCGATCAGCACGACCCGATTCGGATCCGCCCCACTCGCAGTGATGCTGAGTGCGCCGGTGGTCTGGTCGAGAGCTGGTGAGACCGCAATCTCGCCGACACTGAGTCCGAGCTTGGCGGCGACTCGCTTCGGCACCTCGCCCGTCGTCGCGAACAGCTGGATCTGGTTCAGCGCGACGGGGTCGCTGTAGAGATTTCCACTCGTGGACGACAGCAGGGTTGTGTGAGTGGCCCGATAGCTGCGCGCAGCGTCCTGTGCCTTCTGCGGCTCTGGGATCGCACCGAGCGCCACACCAACGACGGTGAACAGCACGATGATCCACCAGTAGCGGCGAAGGACCCCGAGCCCCGTCTCCTTATCCACGAACTTGCCGACCGTCCAAGGCCAACGAGCCTAGCGACCCAAGCTCGTTGGCGATCAGACCTGGCACACTGGCGTCGATGTCGTGGAAATACCTCCTCTCGCCGCCGGAGATGAATGCGGTCGAACGCGAATTGTTGATCGACGCGTTCGACAGCAACTGGATCGCCCCTGCAGGCCCAGACCTCGAAGCATTCGAGCATGAACTCGCGTCATGGACGGGGGCGGCAGCAGCGGTGGGGCTCAGCAGCGGCACTGCAGCGTTGCACTTGGCTCTTCAGGCCGCAGGCGTGCAGCCAGGTGACGACGTGATCATGCCATCGCTCACATTCGCCGCATCCGCCTTTGCGGCCACGTATCTTGGCGCGAGACCGTGTTTCGTCGATGTCGATGCGACGTGGCAACTCGATGCCGAACTCCTTGCGGCAGAGCTGGCCGCCCGCGCCGCGACAACCACGTTGCCAGCAGCCGTGATCGCAGTCGATCTGTACGGCGCAGTCGCTGATCTCGTCGCCATCGCCGATATCTGTCGCCACTACGGCGTGGTCCTGATCGAGGATTCCGCGGAAGCAATCGGTGCATCCCTCGATGGCACGAGCGCAGGGCGCTTTGGTTGGATCGGCGTGTTCTCGTTCAACGGCAACAAGATCGTCACCACCGGCGGCGGCGGCGCCGTGATCAGCGACGACGTCGACGTGGTCGAGCGTTGCCGTCACTTGGCAACCCAGGCCCGAGTTCCGGCGCCGCACTACGAGCACGCCGAGATCGGGTACAACTACCGGCTCGGGAACCTCAATGCGGCGATCGGCCGGGGTCAGTTGCGCACGCTTGCAGCGCGCATCGCCGGCCGACGATGGGTCCGGGCGACCTATGAACGACTGCTGACGCCGCTCGGCGGGATCACATTCCAAACGGTTCCGTCGGGATGTGAACCGAACCATTGGTTGACAACGATCTGCGTCGACGCCGACAGCTTCGGCAATTCCCCGACGGCGATTCTGGCGGCCTTGAACCAGGCCAGGATCGAGGCCAGGCCCGGTTTCAAACCGATGCACCTGCAGCCAGTTTTCGCGAACGCGCCGATGATCTCGAATGGCAACTCCGACAGGCTGTTCGAACGATGCATCAGCCTGCCGAGCGCGAGCACGCTCACCGACGATGACATCGGGTCGATCTGTGATGTCATCGCCCGCTCCCGACAATGAACCCAACGCCGCAAACGTGTTCTGCGTCAGCACAGAGGCCATAGGTTGACCCGTGTGCTGACACAGAAGCCTGCCAACGTGGGATTTGGATCGGTGGGAGTCGCTGGCGCGTTGGGTGCTGGTGCAGCATTCGTTGCAGTTGCTGCTGCATGGCGAGCGTCATCGCTGGAATCCGGCGGTCGCTGGTGGGTCGTTCCGGTTGCGCTGGTCGTCGGCGCAGCATTTGGAGCGGGTATCGGGCCTGTCCGCAATTCGATTCGAACTCCCGGTGTACTTCCCTTCGCCGTGGTCTGCTCTGCAGCCGCCGTCTATGGCTGCGTACCGGAAACTGGCCAGATGCGCGAGATCGGATGGACGGTCGCCCTGGTCGTCGTGCTCGAAGTGGTGCTGTGGGCACCGCTTGCCCTGGTGTGGCATGCCGGTTCGGCAGCGTTGGTGCTCTGGGGTGGGCTCTACGGCGCAACCGGTCGGCCAAGCGCTCTGATCGGCGCCCTCTTCGCGATGACGCCGGTTCCGCTGCTGGCGTTTTGGCTCCGGTTGCGGCCGCGTTTCGCAGGTCGGGGCGAACCGTATCGATGGACCGTCCTCGCAGTCGGATCCGTTGCGGTCGTTGCGATGGCGCGCACGGGCGGAATCGAGCCCGGAACAGATGCCGGGACCGCAGCGGCGCTGCGGTGGCTGATGATCTGGGTCGCGGCGGCGCTCGTGGCGAGCGGCGCGATCGTGATCACCGCAGGGCGCGCCGCCCGTCGCGATCGAGGATCGTCAATCGAATCAGCTCGCCGTCGAACGCCACCTCGCGCTGATCTCCGGAACGAACGTCGATCGTAACGACATCGGCGTTTGCAACTGGCTGGGCCCGCCACACGAACGCATAGCCGCTCTTGGACACCGCTCCTGAGAGGTCGAAGCGGACCGTCCGCGTCTCTCCGGCGGCGAGGTCGATGGACATGGTGACGGTGTTCCAGCCGAGTTCGGTACCCGAGGTCACCCCGATCACTTCGTCGTCGAGCGTCGCCGATTCGACGCCGAGTGGCGTGTACACCGTGAGCAACGTTCGATTGGTTCCGGTCGGGAGGCCGACGATGTTGCCGATCACATAGTCCGGATAACCGGTGGACGGTGCAGCGTTGTGCAGAGTGACGACGAGTTCCGCGTCGACGCCGCCGGTGGATTCGTCGTAGGCAGCGGCGTAGCTCACGGTGCGTTCGAGAAAGCTGTCGATCTTGTTGCCGCTGGCGTTGTTGGTCACGATTGCGAGACCGTCACGTCCGTCGGGATTCGGCAACTGGCCAGCCATTCCGATCAGTCGAAGCGTCTCCTGCTCATCGGGTCGCTCTGCCCAACCAACGAGGTGACCCTCGGTCGCCGCCGGTCCAAGCACTCGAGCAAGTTCCTGCGGTTCGGGCAGGCTGACGCTCAGGAACTGCTCCAGTGTGATCGCGGCGACGGCTTCGAGCAGGTCTCGACGGACATTCTCTTCCAGCTTGTACTGGTCGAACAACAGGTACTGCTCCAACGAATCCGCACTGATCTCTGTATCGATGCCCTCGACGGTCACCGGGCCGGCAACTCGCAGTAGCGCCGCCAGCGCAGTCGGGTCCATCACGAAGACGCCGTCGACATGACCGTGGCCGCCACCTTCGTACATCTGGGCCATGACCGAACCGACCGTTGGTGTGTCGGGGCTCATGGTCACATTCGACCAGAATTTCGGCTGCACACCGCCGCCACCACGGGTGTCATCACCAGCGTCACCGGTCCCTGCACCAAAAGGTCCGTAGCGGTCGAAATACTCCGCCGACGCCCGCAAGACGAGCGCGCTCGGGCTGAGATCGTCCTGTCCAGCCACCGTGAGATCCCTGATCAGTTCAGCGGTCCGGCCGAAGTCGGTCTGTCGAATCGTGCCATCGGTGATGTCGATCTCAGCCCAGTTTCCCATCAGGCCGGACTGACCACGGGCCTCACCCGGAGACGTGAACACAACGAGGTACGTCCTCGATTCGTCGCGACCGAGGAGCGCCGGACCATGCAGTGCTGCAGAGGCGCTTGCTCGTGACTGATCGGCAGCGGCCTCGATCTCCTCGAGCGCGTTCGCCAGTTCATCCTGGACCGTGCCGATCAACCACGGCGAGTTCGCATCAGCCAAGACGGTCGCCATCGACTCAACGGCATCGTTGAGGTCGCTCAACGGGTCAGCGAGGATCGCGAGCGCCTCGACATCGAGAGTGCCATTGACCAGTCTCAGCGAGTCGATGTCGGCAACGTCGAGGGCATCCGCGGCCGCACTCGCCGACGATGCCGCCTCGGTCAAGATGCCGACGAGGACCGACCTGTGCTGGCTGACAACCGGGATCAACCGGCTCGGCTGGGTCCAGATTGCGTCGATGGAGTCGTTCGCCCGCTGCAGTTCCGCCGCCGCCGATCGAAGGCTTGCGGCGGCGGCGAGGG